>NZ_AKJX01000113.1 GCF_000276605.1 Acidovorax sp. CF316
CCAGCCGCAGCACCGGCTCGCCCGGTGCCACGCCCAGGCCCCGCGCCACGGCCGTGGGGGCGGCCAGGCTCTGGCGCTGGATGATGCGCGACTGCGGCACCTCGTTGCTGCCCCCGCCAAAGCGGAAAAAGCGCAGCATGGAGCCGCCCGCGATGCCCTGGCGCACGAAGGTGCCCCTGCCATGGATGCGTTCGATCAGTCCCTGCTCCACCAGCAGCTCCAGCGCACGGCGCATGGTGCCCAGGGCCACCTGGTGCTCGGCGGCGAGAAGGCTTTCGGCCGGCAGCGCGCTGCCCGGCGGCCACTCGCCCGCCACCACGCGCACGCGCAGGGCATTGGCCAGCGCGGCATAGCGGCGCATGCCGGGAGAGCTGTCGACCAGGGCCAGGTGCGAAGGGGATTCCATGTCGAGAACTATAGTCCTCTATAGGACTTCAGAAATTCGGGTTTACCCTGGATATGGGTGCCCGGGCAGGTGGTGTCTTGCCGCGGCCTACAGCACGGCCTGTTCGGCCCAGGCACCGGGTGCCAGCCCGTCGAGCGTGTAGGGGCCGATGGCCGCGCGCACCAGCCGCAGCGTGGGCAGGCCCACGGCCGCCGTCATGCGCCGCACCTGGCGGTTGCGGCCCTCGCGGATGGCCAGCTCGATCCAGGCGGTGGGAATGGCCTTGCGCTCGCGGATGGGCGGTGTGCGCGCCCACACGGCAGGCGGCGGGTCGAGCAGGCGGGCGCGGGCTGGGCGGGTCGGGCCATCGTTGAGCTGCACACCGCTGCGCAGCTGCGCCAGGGCGTCTTCGCCAGGCAGGCCCTCCACCTGCACCCAGTAGATCTTCTCCATCTTGAAGCGCGGGTCGGCGATGCGGGCCTGCAGCGGGCCATCGCTGGTCAGCAGCAGCAGGCCCTCGCTGTCGGCGTCGAGCCGGCCGGCCACGTAGATGCCCGGCTGGTCGATGTAGTCCTTGAGCCCCTGCCACTTGCCTTCGGCCGTGAACTGGCTGAGCACGCCGTAGGGCTTGTTGAAGCGGACCAGGCGCGGTGGCGTGGCAAGAGGCATGGGGCGGCGTGGTCCTGTCAATCGCTGCTGCCGCCCGTGACGGCGCGCACCCCGGCAGCGCCCACGTCCACCGTGGCGCCTACGACCTTGGCGCCCACCTTCACCGTGGTGGCCGCCACGCTCACCGCTGCGTCGGCCACGGTGACTACGGCGCAGCCGGTGCAGCACAGGGCCAGGGCGGCTACCAGTGCCAGGCGCCCGGGCCTCGAGAACTGTTTTGGGGAACGCATTGTCTGCAGTGCCATGGCGGTGCTCCTCATGCAGCCGGTACGAACAGGGCCGGGTCCACCATGGTGCGGTTGAGCATCACGCCCCAGTGCAGGTGTGGCCCGGTCACGCGGCCGGTGGCGCCCACGGCACCCAGGTGCTGGCCGGTGGCCAGCACGTCGCCCACCTTCACGTCGATGGCGCTCAGGTGGCAGACCATGCTTAGCAGGCCCTGGCCATGGTCCAGCCACACCGTGCCGCCGTTGAAGAAGTACTCGCCCGTGTCGATCACGCGGGCCGGCAGAGGCGAGAGGATGGGCGTGCCTGTGGGCGCCGCGATGTCCATGCCGCTGTGCGGGTTGCGCGCCTGGCCGTTGAACACCCGGCGCAGCCCGAACGAGCTGGAGCGCCGCCCCGGCACCGGCACACGCATGCGCAGCGAATCGAGCGCCTGGCCCGCGGGCTGCTCGGTGAAGGTGGCCATCACCAGGGCCTGGTGGTCGCGCTCGCGCTCGTAGCGCGCCTGGTCCTCGGGCGACAGGTCCACCGTGCGGGGCGACACGGTGAGGTGCTGCTCCTTGTACTTCTTGGGCGCCACGGTGTAGGGCAACTGCCGCGCCGCGCTGCCGCCGGCTGCGGCCACGGTGGCATGGGCCGGACCTGGCACGGCCGCCAGCGGTATGCCCACCAGGGCGGTCCACCCTTGCGCGTCACCCACCACCAGCACGGGCACCTGCTCGTTCTTGGCGCCCTGCGTGTGCACCACGGGCCGGGCCGCTGCCGGCCCCAGCGGCAGGCGCGCCACGCCGCCGGGCACCAGCAGTGCCTGGGGCCACACCGTGGGGGCCGCAGGCGTGGCCTGCGCCTTGGCGTGCGCGCCGGGGGCATGCAGGGCCAGCAGGCTGCCGCCGCCAGCGAGCAAGGCGGTGCGCCGGTTGATGATCGACGGGGTATCGGCAGGGAGGAGTGGGCGCATGGAGGAGGGCACGGCGGTTCGGACCCGCAGCGAATCGCGGGCGAGGAAAAAACAGGCGCCATTGTGCCGCGTCATCTGGGGCATTCGGCCTACATGGGGCCCCTGGGGGCTCTTCAACAATCGCGCCATGCCCAAACCCGGTCGCACCGTGCGCATCGCGCTCCTCACCTTCGTGGCCACGGCCGCCCTCGTGCTTTTTGCACTCAATTTCACTGCCGGCGAGAAAAAGATCCAGCACCAGTTGCCGCGCCTGTACAGCAGCGCCAGCCCGCAGTTCGAGCGCGCCATGGGCAGCCTGCTGGGCCCGGGCATCCTGCCGGGCAACGAGGTGAAGGAGCTGATCAACGGCGACCAGATTTTTCCGCCCATGCTCGCGGCCATTCGCTCGGCGCGAAAGAGTGTGACCTTCGAGACCTACATCTACTGGTCGGGCGACATCGGCAAGCAGTTCGCCGACGCCCTGGCCGAGCGCGCCCGCGCCGGCGTGCCGGTGCACGTGCTGCTCGACTGGGTCGGCAGCGCCAAGATGGAGGAAAGCTACCTCACCGAGATGAAGGAAGCCGGCGTGCTGGTCGAAAAATTCCACAAGCCCCACTGGTACAACCTGGCGCGCATGAACAACCGCACCCACCGCAAGCTGCTGGTGGTGGACGGGCAGGTGGGCTTCACCGGCGGCGTGGGCATCGCGCCGGAGTGGACGGGCAATGCCCAGGACCCCGACCACTGGCGCGACTCGCACTACCAGGTGCGCGGGCCGGCGGTGGCGCAGATGCAGGCCACCTTCCTGGACAACTGGCTCAAGGTCACGGGCAAGGTGGTGCACGGGGACGCGTATTTTCCGGCGATTGCACCCCAGGGCACGCAGCGCGCGCAGATGTTCTCGAGTTCGCCGTCGAGCGGCAGCGAGAGCATGCAGCTCATGTACCACATGGCGATCACCGCGGCCGAGCGCAGCCTGGACCTGTCGGTGGCCTACTTCGTGCCCGACGACCTCACGCGCCAGCTCATGCTCGATGCGTTGAAGCGCGGTGTGCGCATCCGCCTCATCACGCCCGGCCCACACACCGACACCGAGACCGTCAAGGCGGCCTCGCGCGCCACCTGGGGCCCGCTGCTGGAGGCGGGGGCCGAGATCCACGAATACCAGCCGAGCATGTACCACTGCAAGGTGATGATCGTGGACCAGCGCATGGTGTCGGTGGGCTCCACCAATTTCGACAACCGGTCCTTTCGCCTCAACGACGAGGCCAACCTCAATGTCTACGACACGGTGTTCGCCGAACGCCAGACGCGGGTGTTCGAGGACGATCTGAATCAGTCAAAGCGCGTGACGCTGGAGGACTGGCAGAACCGGCCGCTCAAGGAACGATTGTCCGAGCGTGTGGCAGCGTTGCTGGAGTCGCAGTTGTAGGCATACACAGCTCGTTACGTCGCCGGCGGCTGCGGACCACGGCGGGGGCCGTTGTGCGTCCCTAAAATCCCACCGTCATTCAACGAGAGGGAGAGGAGTTCCATGGCACAGCGGCGCGGCATTCTGGCGGGTGTATCGGCATGGCTGGCGGCCATGTTCGCGGGCGCTCCGGCAACGGCAGGGGCCGCGGCGCAGGGCGCCACGGCGGGCCGGGCCGGCATCCACCCGTGGCTCCAGGCGGGCGACAGCGTGGAGGCCGACGTGGGGGCCGATGGCAAGGTGGTCGCCAGGCTCGAACACCGGGCCGTGGTGGAGGGGCTGACCAAGCCGCCCGCGCTGGTGATCCCGCTGCCCTTGGGCCTCCAGCGGGTGCGGCTGCGGGGCAAGGCGACGATCCAGGGTGCGGCGGCGTCGTTCGACCAGACCTGGAAGGTGCGGGACCTTGCTCCCTACTCGGCCCCTTTGTACGACCAGAGCAAGCCCTTGGTGGAGCGCATCCGCGGTCTGGCGGCCAGGCTGGAGGGGGCATTCACCATCCAGCCCGGCGATGGTGGCGCCAGGAAGAAGCCCGCCAAGGCCGCGTTCGCCGATCTGGAGAAAAGCCTGGGGGCGGTGCTCCCTGCACCGGTGAAGGCGCTGGGGGATTGGCAGATCAAGGTGGACCATTCCAGCTTTGTGCCGGCCGCCGACATGCGCAGCGTCACGGCCATGCTGCTGGCCGAGTGGGGGTACACGCCCACGGGGAAGCTGGGGCTCGACACGATGCTCTCGCCCGCCGTGCGTGCCCGCTACGACCGCAGCGTGGGCGTGTTCCTGGAGGTTGGCGACGGCCTGGGCACCCTGGCGTGGGACCCTGCGGGCGTCACCGCTGGCGAGCCCCCCAACACTGCGAACGACAAGGGCAACCCCGGCGCACGGCAAGGTCCTGCGGGCGAAGGGGTGTGGTACTGGGTGCACCAGGAACACATCGATGAGCCCGTGCTGCTGTTGGACGATGACTACCGTCCCAGGACCGCCGAAGCGGCGTTGACCCATGTCTTCCAGCGCTTCGTTCTGTCGGCCGGGGAAACTGCGGAGACCGATGATGAACTCGTGCTGGACACGGCCAACCCCCGCGCCAACCTGCTGCAATTGAGCTTCGACGGGCCGCGCAAGCCCCGCCTGCGGCTGCGCAGCTACGACCACCACTACAGCATGTATTGAATGAAGGGCAGCAGCGGCGCGCGGGCGTTCCTGCCATCGCGACTTCAGCAGCCACTTGGGGATTTGGGGAGATGGATTCGATGGCACAGCAACAACAAGGGGCGCAGCCCCAGCGGCGGCGCATTCTGGCGGGCCTGTCGGCCTGGGCGGGTGCTGCCATGGCGGGCACGTTGAGCGGGCAATCCCTGACTGCGGACGCCTCGCCTTCGGGCGCGGCAGGCAGGGCCGGCATCCATCCTTCCATGGAGCCGGGCGACCGCGTGGCGGCCGAGGTGCTCATCGACGGCAAGGCGGTGGGCAAGCTCGACCACCAGGCCATGGTGGACGGGATCGCCCGATCCCCGGCGCTGGTGTTCCCGCTGCCCGTGGGCCTCAAGCGTGTGCGATTGCGGGGCAAGGCCACGCTGGAGGGAAAATCCGGCAGCTTCGACACCACCTGGAAGGTGCGCGACCTGGCGCCCATCCTGGGGCCGCTGTACGACCAGGGCAGGCCCTGGATCGAGCGCGTGCGCGGCGTGGCGGCCAAGGCGGAGTTCATCACCGTCACGCCGGGTGATGGCGGTGCCAGGAAGAAGCCCGCCAAGGCGGCCTTTGCCGATCTGGAAAAAAGCCTGGGCGTGCCCTTGCCCCCGCTCGTGAAGGTGCTGGGTGACTGGCAGATCCAGCTTGGCGACTCCGGCTTCCAGTCCGCGGCCGACATGGCCAAGGTCACCGACATGCTGCTGCGCGCGTGGGATTACCAGCGCACGGGCCCTGGCGGCCTGGACAAGATCCTGCCGCGTGCCGTGCAGGCCCGCTACGACCGCAGTGTGAGCATCTACATCGAAGTGGGCGACGGGCTGGGCGCGCTCGCCTGGGACCCTGCGGGCGTCACCCCGGGCGAGATGCCCAACAGCTGGTACAGCAAGGGCCAATCCGGCGCCCGGCCCGGCCCGGCGGGCGAGGGGGTGTGGTTCTGGATGCACCAGGAGCAACTGCACAAGCCCGTGCTGCTGCTGGACGAGGAGCACCGCCCCCGGAGCACCGAATCCGTGCTGAATGCGGTGTTCCAGAGCTTTGTGTTCCTGGCACCGTCGGAATCGGAGACGGACGATGAGCTCGTGGTGGACACGGCCAACCCGCGCCTCAACCTGTTGCAACTGGGCTTCGACACCACTGGCCAGCCGGATCTCTCGCTGCGCAGCTACGACTACCAGTACGGGCTGTATTGAGGGGGCGCTGCGGTGCGTGCCACCGCACGGCCGCTCGGCAGGTCTCAGTGCTTCACAAATTCGTAGGTGACGGCTTCGCTGTCCACCATGTCCAGCACTTCGTGCAGCGCATCTTCGTCCTCGGTGCTGCTCCACAGCTCTTCGGGGTCGGTGGCGAACAGCGGTTCGATGGCGATGTCCATGAACCGGCCATCGGGCAGGCTCAGCACGGGCGTGCCTTCGGAGGTTTCGACCAGCTCCCAGTCTTCGGGGACGGACATTTCGACTTCGATGGTGACTTTGAGCTTCTTGTGGGCCATGGAATTTTTCCTGTTGGGTTGGGATGGTGGATGCGGGCAGGGTAACCGCATTCGGCCTGGTCTGCGGTGACATCGCGTACCGGTGCTGCATCCCCGGCGGGGCACGGCGTGCTGGCAGGGCAGGTGCCTGCTGTATCCTTTTGTTGCGAACCGCCCGCGCAGACGCTGCGTTCGCATGCAGCCCCGTCCCTTTGTCTTTCTTCTCCCCCTACCTTCGGAGTGCCCTGAAATGATCGCCAAGAAAGTCCTCGCCCTGGCCGCCGCCGTGGTTGCCACCCTGTCTCTGAGCCAGGCCGCCCAAGCCGGCCCGCGCCTGGACAAGATCATGGAGACCAAGGTGCTGCGCGTGGGCACACCGGGCGACTACCGGCCGTTTGCCATCAAGACCGACGCCGGCCTGTCGGGCCATGACATCGACGTGATCGAGGCCATGGCCAAGGAGCTGGGCGTGAAGATCGAGTACGTGCAGACCTCCTGGCCCAAGCTGATGGCCGACCTGCAGGCCGACCAGTTCGACATTGCCGTGGGCGGCATCACGCGCAATGTGGCGCGCATCCGCCTGATCGAGATGCTGCCGGGCTACGCGCCCTTCGGCAAGGTGGCCCTGGTGCGCTCGGCCGAAAAGGCCAAGTACAACACCGTGGACGACCTGAACAAGCCCAATGTGCGCGTGATCAAGAACCCCGGCGGTACCAACGAGACTTTCGTGCTGCAGAACCTCAAGACCGCGCAGGTCAGCACGCACGAGAAGAACGCCGAAATCCCGGGCCTGATCGCCGAGGGCAAGGGCGATGTGATGATCACCGAGACCTACGAGGCCCTGGTGTACAGCAAGGCCGACCCGCGCCTTCACGCCGCCTTCATCGACGCACCGCTCACGCCCAAGAGCTACCTGGGCTTCATGCTGCCCAAGGACGATGCGGACTACACGCGCGTGATGAACTTCGTGTGGGGCCAGATCGACAGCCGGGGCATCCTCAAGGGCGCTTCAGACAAATGGCTGAAGTAATCAGCTAGTTTCACCGGGCTGGCGTGGGCCCGGTGAATCCTGCCATCAAGCCTGAGCGATGGCCTTGGCGCGGTAGCTCTCGCTGCCTTCGGCCCAGCCCAGCAGGCGGTCGATATTGGGATGCTTGCCCGGGAAGGCCTTGGCATCGGCCACGTGCTCGGCATACCACTCGAGGCCCAGGGCGGCCGCCTTGGGTGTGATGCTGCCGCTATAGAGCGCGGCCAGGGCGGAATACACCACCAGCGAGCCGGTCTGGCCGGGCTTGTTCTCGATGGTGGCGATCACCTGGCCATCGGCGCCCAGCAGTTGCAGGGACGCGAGGTGCGAGGCGGAGGGCAGTTGCTGGAGGCGGGCGGCGAAATTCATGTGGGGAATCGGTCCGGGTTGACGGTGGAAAACCGCCGATCTTAGAGCCCCTGCGCGCGCCGCAACTCCACTCCTGCGATCAGTGCTTGGTCGGAAGCTTCATCGAATCATCGACCGGCGTCTCGGTGTGCATCACGCACTGCCAGCGCCCGTCGGCCTGGATCCAGGTCGAGCTGTCGTGCATCACCTGTTCGGTCGTCTTGGCCTTGTCGTCGCGCGGCGCCACGCCCTGCTTCACGCGGTAGGTCAGGATGCCCATGGCGTCAGTCGGAAATTCCACCTGCATGTCGCTGAACTCGAAGGCGGTGACCACCATCGGGCCTTCCTGGGCCATTTTGCCGTACATGGCGCGGTCGAACTTGAGCGCACCGTGGCTGCTGACCATCATCGCGGGCTCGGCCAGCAGGTCGGTGGCGGCGCCGACGTTCTCGTCGACCATGGCTTGCCAGAATTGGGTTTCCAGATCGATGAGGGTCTGGCGAGGGGCGGTTGTCGTGGGCATGGGACCTCCGTTGTTTCACGAACAAGGGTCCATGGTGCGCCGTGGCGGCCTCTGCCGGCATCGGCTGGAGGCGACGGGGCGGGTAGGGGTTGGCTGACAGCAGCGAACGCCAATCCTGTCCGTCACAAGCCCCATGAAGCACAAAGGCGCCCAGGGCGCCTTTGTCGATGTGAAGAGCCTGCTTACTTGCCCCAGGAGTCCTTCAACCCCACCGCCAGGTTGAACACCGGCTTGCCCGGCTGGTGGTCCACCCGGTCGGCGACGAAATAGCCGTGGCGCTCGAACTGGAACTTGTCGTCCTTGTGGGCGTGGCCCAGCGAGGGTTCCACGATGGCCGCCACGGTCTTCAGGCTGTTCGGGTTCAGGCCTTCGATGAAGTCCTTGCCGCCCGCGTCGGGCTGGGCTTCGAGGAACAGGCGGTCGTAGATGCGCACTTCGGCTGGCACGCCGTCGGCCACGCCCACCCAGGTGATGGCGGCCTTGACCTTGACGCTGTCGGCGCCGGGGGTGCCGCTCTTGGTGTCGGGCACCACGGTGGCCAGCACCTCGGTGATCTTGCCGTCGGCATCCTTGGTGCAGCCGGTGCACTCGATGACGTAGCCGCCCTTGAGGCGCACCTTGTTACCCGGGAACAGGCGCTTGTAGCCCTTGGTCGGCACTTCCTCGAAGTCCTCGCGCTCGATCCAGACCTCTTTGCCGATGGTGAAGTGGCGCTCGGGGCTCTCCACGCCTTCGGGCGGGTGGGGCAGCGAGGGCAGGGTGCAAGGCTCCAGGTGGCCTGCGCCCATGACCTCGTCCCAGTTGGTGAGCACCAGCTTGACGGGGTTGAGCACGGCCATGCCGCGGAAGGCCTTGAGCTCCAGGTCTTCGCGCAGGCAGCCTTCGAGGGTGCTGTAGTCGATCCAGCTGTCGCTCTTGGTCACGCCGATGCGCTCGGCAAACACCTGCAGCGATTCGGGCGTGTAGCCGCGGCGGCGCAGGCCGACGATGGTGGGCATGCGCGGGTCGTCCCAGCCGCTGACCTTGTGGTCGTACACCAGCTGGGCGAGCTTGCGCTTGCTGGTGATCACGTAGGTGAGGTTCAGGCGCGAGAACTCGTACTGGCGCGGGGGCGGGTTGCCCAGCAGTCCACCTTCGGTGAGGCGCTCCAGCAGCCAGTCGTAGAAGGGGCGCTGGTCTTCGAACTCCAGCGTGCACAGGCTGTGGGTGATCTGCTCGAGCGCGTCCTCGATGGGGTGGGCGTACGTGTACATCGGGTAGATGCACCAGGTATCGCCGGTGTTGTGGTGGGTTGCGCGGCGGATGCGGTAGATGGCCGGGTCGCGCATGTTGATGTTGGGGCTGGCCATGTCGATCTTGGCGCGCAGCACCATGGAGCCGTCTTCGTGCTCGCCGTTGCGCATTTCGTGAAAGCGCTTCAAGTTCTCGGCCGGCGTGCGGCTGCGGAACGGGCTGTCCACCCCGGGCTTGCCGAAGTCGCCGCGGTTGGCGCGCATCTGCTCCACGGTCTGCTCGTCCACGTAGGCGTGGCCGGCCTCGACCAGGTACTCGGCCGCGCGGTACATGAAGTCGAAGTAGTCACTCGCCTGGTAGGGCGCGGCGTCGGCGCTGCCGTTCCAGTCGAAGCCCAGCCATTTCACGGCATCGATGATGCTGTTGACGTACTCGGTGTCTTCCTTTTCAGGATTGGTGTCGTCGAAACGCAGGTGGCACACGCCGCCGTAGTCGCGCGCCAGGCCGAAGTTGATGCAGATGCTCTTGGCGTGGCCGATGTGCAGGTAGCCATTGGGCTCGGGCGGGAAGCGCGTGCGGATCCTGGCCGGGTCGGGCTGGCCCTTGGCGTGGTGGGCGGCGTCGCCCGGCGTGCCACCCCATTGGCGGCTGGCGTAGGTGCCCTTGTCCAGGTCGTTTTCGATGATCTGGCGCAGGAAATTGCTCGTCTTTGCGGTCTCAAGGGCCGCTTCGGGTACTGCGGCAGGGGTATTTGCTGGGGTGGACGTGGTCATTGGCCCATTTTAGGGGGAGGCCGGGCCGTCTGCTGCAGTGCAGCGCGGCCAGGGGTGCCTGGGGGCTTACTGCAGGCGGCAACCAGGCCGTTGAGCCCCCGGTTTGTAACGCCAAAGGTTCTCCGAAAACGGCCTGTGAACGCATGTAACAGCCCACAGAACCCGTGCTGGTGCGTGTTGGCGTGAACTATTGCGCAGGAGTGCGCACTCACGTGTACGTAAAGAAACAATAAAGATGGTGTTTCGTGCCATCCTTTCGGACATCTGGTGCGTTGAGTACCAGTGAGGCGAATCCCAACCAAGGGGGCCGCCTCCACTACCAGGAGATTTACATGACGAAAACCCGTTCTATCCAGTCCATGGCCGCCGCCGCTGGTGTGGCCCTGGCGCTCTTCGCAGCTGCCGGCTCCGCCCAGGCCCGCAGCGATGTCAATTGGTCGATAGGCCTGAGTTCGCCAGGTGTGGTGGTGGGCGTGGGCAACGGCTACCCGGTGTACTCGGCCCCGGCGCCTGTCTACTACGCGCCGCGCCCGGTGTACTCGGCACCAGCGCCGGTGTACTACGCACCGCCCCCACCGGTGTACTACGCACCGCCCCCGCCCGTGTACTACTACCGCGGTGGTGGCCACGGCCATCGCCACCACGGTCATGGCCACGGCCATGGCCGCTGGGACCGCTGATCTGCTGCGCCTGGCTTGCCCGTGAGGGCGGCCAAGCCTCTTACCACCCCTTGCGGGGTGGCGCGAGGCCCTGTGCGACGGTGGCGGGCACCGCATAATCCGGCGTTGGCAGGAAGCGTTTTTGGCGCTTCCACCACGGCTTGCCTGGCAAATGATCGGCAGGCCCATCCCAACGCCCGGAGAGTTGCTGCACCATGTCGTCTGCCCAGAAGAAAACCGTTTTTGTCCTGAATGGCCCCAACCTGAACCTGCTGGGCACGCGCGAACCCGCCGTGTACGGCGCGCACACCCTGGCCGATGTCGAGCAGATGTGCGCCGAGGCCTGCGAGCGACATGGTTTTGCGCTGCGCTTTCACCAGAGCAACCACGAAGGCGCCCTGGTGGACTGGATCCACGAGGCCGGCCGCTTGCACGCCGCCGGTGAACTGGCCGGCGTGGTGATCAATGCCGGCGCCTACACGCACACCAGCGTGGCCCTGCATGACGCCACCAAGGGCACGGCCATCACGCTGATCGAGCTGCACATCAGCAATGTGCACGCCCGCGAGGCCTTCCGCCACCACTCCTACATCGCCGCAGCGGCCAAGGCCGTGATGTGCGGCTTTGGCGTGCGCGGCTACGCGCTGGCCATCGACGGCCTGGCGGGCATGTGATGGCCGCTGGGGACGACGACGAGGACCTGAGCCCCGCAGCCCCTGCGCGCGAGGTCGCCCGCCTGCCGTCCCCCGAGATCGACCGCCTGCGCGCCCTGGCGCAGCGCCACACCACCCCCTGCGGCAGTGGCGACACCGTCTGGCACAGCTGGGGCGAGGCTTCTGAGAGCCTGCCTCCGCTGGTGCTGCTGCACGGCGGCAGTGGCAGCTGGACGCACTGGGTGCGCAACATCGAACCCCTCGTGGCCGCCGGCCGCCAGGTCTGGATACCCGACCTGCCGGGCTTTGGCGACTCGGCCACCCCGCCCACGGGCGGCGATGCCGATGCGCTGGTCGAGCCCATGGCCGACGGTCTGCGCGCCCTGTTCGGGCCGCGGCCGGTGGACCTGGTGGGTTTTTCCTTTGGCGGCATGACGGCGGGGCTCACGCTGGCGGCCCACCCCGAGCTGGCGCGCCAGCTGGTGGTGGTGGGTGCCCCGGCCATGGGCGTGGTGCCCGAGCGGCCCGTGCGCCTGAAGGGCTGGCGCCACCTGCCGCCCGCCGAGCAGCTCGGCATGCACCGCTACAACCTGGCCGCGCTGATGCTGTACGACCCGGCCCTGGTCGAGGGCCTGGCGCTCGAAGTGCATGTGGGCAATGTGGTGCGCGACCGCATGACGCGCCGCCGCCTGGCGCGCACCGACATCCTCGCCCGCTCGCTGGCCCAGGTGGGCTGCCCGGTGCACGCCATCTATGGCGAAGCCGACGCGCTGTACCAGGGCTGGATCGGCCAACTGGAGGGGGCGTACGCCGCTGCCGCGCCTGATTTTCGCGGCATGGCCCTGGTGGCCGATGCCGGCCACTGGGTGCAGTTCGAGCGGCCCGAGGCCTTTTTGCAGGCCCTGCTGGCGGCACTGGCCGATGGTGCGGTGGGCAGGGGCTGAGATGGCTGACGACACGCTTCCCCTCGTCCCACCCAAAGCGCCACTGCCCGCCGCCACGCCCGAGGCTGCGCCGCGCCCACCCCGCCCGCCGCAGGAGGCCCCGCGCGTGAACGGCCAGGTCGCCGTGCTGCAGGTGGACGAGCGTGAGGTCGAGATCAGCGCCATGCGCGCCCAGGGCGCGGGCGGGCAGAACGTCAACAAGGTATCGAGCGCCGTACACCTGCGCTTCGACATCGCCGCGTCTTCGTTGTCCGAAGGGGTGAAGGAGCGTCTGCTGGCCCTGCGCGATTCGCGCATCACGCAAGACGGCGTGGTCGTCATCAAGGCCCAGCAGTACCGCAGCCAGGAGCAGAACCGCAGCGATGCCATCGAGCGGCTGAACGCCCTGGTCAACACCGTGGCCGCGCCGCCGCGCGTGCGGCGGGCGACCAAGCCGACGTATGGGTCCAAGCAGCGGCGGCTGGAGGGGAAGAGCCAGCGGAGTGAGACGAAGGCGTTGCGGGGGCGGGTGGTGGATTGAGCGGCGCGACCCGGCGCCTGGCACGAACCAGACCGTTTTGCCCCAACTCGGGGACGTTGCGCGGGCAGGTGGGCGCTACGCCATGGATCATCTGAAAAAAATTCCGCACGGAATCTGATTCGGGAGATTGCTACAGTCCTGCTGTGCCGGGATGTTGAACCGGTGGAGTGGTGCAATGAGCGGAGCAGTAGAGCGCAGCCTGAAGGTTCTCGAGTACCTGGCCGAACATCCTGAAGGAAGCGCGGTATCGGCGCTTGCCGGCCGGTTGGAGCTCCCCTTGTCTGCAGCCCACCGTCTACTGGCCGACCTGATCCGCTACGGTTATGTGGCGCAGGACCCCCATGATGGCCACTACCGGCTCACCACCAAGATGGTGTCGATCGGGCTCGCCTACCTGAGCCGAACGGGAGTCGTCGATCTGGCGCAGCCGCTGCTCGACCAACTGGCGAGCGTTTCCGGGGAGCTGGTGCGCCTTGCTGTCGTGGATGGAGAAGAACTCATCTTCGTCGCCAAGGCGCAGGGTGCCCGCCGCGGTTTGCGGTATGACCCCGACATGGGCCTGTCGGTCACGCTGGCATGCAGTGCCGCGGGCCATGCCTGGCTGTCCACGTTGCCGAAAGACGATGCGCTGTCCCTGGTGGCGCGAAAAGGCCTGTGGGATCCCCGTGCCTTTGGCCCGAATGCACCAACTTCCATTGCAGCCGTGATGGACTATGTGAATGCAGCCCGTGACAAAGGCTACAGCACGATTGTCGAGGTCTTTTCCCCTGGCATGACGGCCATGGCTGCGCCGGTGTTTGGCGCCGACGGGGTTGCGGTCGGAGTGGTCACTATCGCCGGACCCATGGTGCGACTGACCGAGCAGCGCATGGCAAAGCTGGGCCCCGACATCCTGTCGACTGCGGCAGAGGTTTCACGGGCCAGTAGCGCTTCCGCGCTGTTTCGCAAGCGCCACTGAAAAGGATTGGCCATGCACTTGACCTTGTCCCCCTGGACCGGAGGTGCTCTCTAGCCCTTTGAAAAGTGTTCTCAAGTGTAAAAAGGAAAGAGTTTCCATATTGGAAAATGTTTCCATTGTGTTTAGTATGCGTTGGCGGACGGGGGGAGACCTTCGTTCCGACAAACGCAGAACCACACAGGAGACAACTTTGAACACTTCGGCACGCGCCCTGCATCTGGCAGGCATGCTTTCAGCGATCTTGATGGGATTGGCGGGTTGTGGCGGCGGCGACTCCGACCCGCAAACGGTGGTGGCCCCCAGCATCGACCCGTACTACAACGTGTGCCGTGGGGTCGATCCGGCCTGCTACAACGATTGGGGTGCCTTCGCCAACTCCCCCAACCGGGTGCTGATCTATTCGCGCACGGCGGGGCCGCGCCACGCGAACCTGGGTACCCCGATGGCGGCCGGCCTCAATCCGGCGATGAATGCGGACAACGTCATGCAGGCGGGCCTCAAGCGGATGTTCGAGGAAGCGGGTATTGCCGCAGACTGGACGGAAGACGTCACGGTGATCGCCAACCGCATCAACAACTACAAGGCGGTGGTGTTCGCCAGCTCCAACCGCGATACGCTGTGGAACGAAGCCGTCACCACCAGCAACGATGCCGCCCGCACCGCGCTGCGCAACTACATGCGGCGCGGTGGCGGCTTCGTGGGCTTGCACAATGCGTTCGGGGCCGAATACAACTGGCCGTACTACGAGGGCTTGCTGGGCAACGCCAACTTCTACAACCATGCCCCCAACCGCAATGGTGACGTGCAGATCCTGGCGGACGATCCTTCCACCCAGGGTGTGCCGGCACGGTTCGCGTTCCAGGACGAGTGGTACAACCTCACGCCATTTCCGACGAACGTGAAGTTCCTCGCGAAGGTGGACACCGCCACCCTCGATCCGCTGACCGCCAGCCCGCATCCGGGCCACAAGGACTTCCACCCCGTCGCCTGGTGCCAATACTACGACGGCGGCCGGGCCTGGCTCACCACGCTGGGCCATAACACGCACTCGTTCCAGGCCAACTCCGAAGGACCGGGCGCCCAGGCGTTTCAAAAGCTCGTCGTCCAGGGCGTGAAGTCCGTCATGGGACTTACTCCGTTCTGCACCGCGACCAAGTAGCCCGCCGGGTTCCATCTGCAAGGAGACATCGATGCACAAGAAACTCACCACGGCTGTGTCGCTCACGGCAGTGGCATTGGCCACGGCCGCCTTCCTGCACGGGTGCGGGGGAAGCAATGGCGGCCCTGCAAACGCTGCTGGCGCAGCGGTAGACCTGCAGAACTGCTGTACTGCGGGAGACAAGGACTTCCCGAAGGTCGGCGGCAACCTGGGCAACCAGAACTACTCGGCGCTGGCGCAGATCGGCAAGCAGAACGTCGCCAATCTGGGGGGCGCATGGACCAACCGGATCGAAGGGGGGCTGAACACCGGAACCAACCAGAGCACCACGGTGGTGGTCGATGGCGTGATCTACATTGAATCGGCGCTGGGCAATGTGATTGCCGTGGACGGCAAGACAGGCGCGACCAAGTGGAAATGGACCACGCCGTACGGCGTGATCACCCGCCGCGGCGTGGCCGTGGCCAAGGACCTTGGCCTGGTCTACACCGTCGCCAACGGCAACCGCCTGGTGGCGCTGAACAAGGACACGGGCGCGGTTGCCTGGATCAAGCAGTACCCGACCGACGCCACCGACCCGAACTACCTGGGGGCCGTGCAAAAGGTGGCCATCGTGTACCACAACCGCCGGTTGCACGTGGGCACCAACGACGGCAACCGCGGGGCGGCTTTTGCCGCCGATGCCACGAACGGCAATGTGCTGAACTACTTCTGGGGCATACCACGCCAGGGAGAGCGTGGCTATGAAACCTGGGGCGGTGCGGAAGAGGCCAAGCGGACCGGGGCCACGCCATGGATCCACCCCGCCGTGGACCCCGAACTCAACCTGGTGTACTGGACCTTCGGCAACGTGCGCGGCGGTTCGTCGCAGGACGGCTCGGAGCGGCCTGGGCAGAACCTTTTTTCCAACTCGATCGTCGCTCTGGAGCTGACCACCGGCGCCTACAAGTGGCACTTCCAGTCGGTCCATCACGACATCTGGGACATGGACAACGTGATGTCCCCCGTACTGGCGGATGTGCAGATCGAAGGGCGCGAGCGCAAGGTGGTGATCTACGGAAGCAAGACCGGGATGTACTACATCCTGGACCGCAAGGATGGCAGTGCGCCGCTGGGAATCGAAGAGCGGCCCGTGAAGCAGGACGCGCGCCAGGCCACCTGGCCGACGCAGCCGTATCCCAAGCAGGGTGGCTTCACCGAGTTGTGCGTGGTGCAGCAACCCCTGGGCACGGAGGTGCCCGGCGATCCCAACCGTGCGGTGCCCAACTACCAGACCGGCTGCCTCTTCGATCCGCACTGGGACATACCGATCCTGTCCATGCCGGGCCACGGCGGCGGCGCCAACTGGAACCACCAGTCGTTCAGCCGCTCCACGGGACTGGTCTACACGGGCATGGGGTACGTAGGTGCCGCGCATTCGCTCAGCGAATCCAGCAATGGCCTGCGGCCACCCGGCTCGTACGTGACCGGTGCGGTGGTGGCCGTCGACCCGAGCACCAACCTGGTCCGCTGGAAAAAACAGATGCCGTACTCGCTGGCACACGGCAACGGAATCCTGACCACGGCCTCCAACCTGCTGTTCATCGGTCAGCCGGACGGAAACCTGCTGGCGATGGAGGCCGAGAACGGACGGGAGCTGTGGCGCTTCCAGACCGGCGCGTCGATCAGCGCCAGCCCGGTCACCTACCAGATCGACGGCGAGCAGTATGTTGCCGTGTATGCCGGCGGCACGTCCATCCCGTACAGCGATGCGCCGCGGGGCGACCACCTCTGGGCCTTCAAGGTGGGCGGCACCGTCGCACCGGCGCCCGCGCCCATTCCGCCACAGGTACGCCGCCCTGTGTCCGGTAACCCTGTGGAGGGTGCCGCTTTGCCAACGCCCAATACCGTCATCCTGGGCCGCATCCCCACGGCGACCAATGCTCCGGGGGCGGTGGAGTCCGGCGCGGTGAACGCGGTGACGCCAACCTGGATGCGCGTGCCCGCCAACACGACGGTGACGTTCACCAACCCGGCCGACAACACCGGCGTGCACTGCGCAACGCAGTTCTTCGAAGGGCGCTTCAACTTTCGCCTGGCCCCCGGTCAGTCGGCCCAGCATACGTTCGACAAGCCCGGTGAGTACTTCTACAACGACTGCTACAGTCCGCGCTCCACGGGCAAGGTGGTGGTCTACTGAGGCGAATTCCCATTCACCAGCCCGCCAACTGACGGGGACACTCCAACGCATCCTTCGGGATGCGTTTTTCTTGGGGCGTGTCAGCGTGTCAGGGCCTTCATTGGCGCCAAAATCGCAACAATCCGTTTGACCCCCGGGGCTTGGTCTCGGCCGTGGTAAGTCCTACAGTACCTCTCAGACCCTAGAGAAAGTACGCCCACCATGTCCGCCTCCGTTCAAGCCCCTTCTTCTGCCACCGCCACCGTGCCCGCCCTGTTCGTATCGCATGGCGCGCCGCTGTTCGCCATCGATGCCGGTACCACCGGCCCGGCGCTCACGCAGTGGGGGCAGGGGCTGCGGGCGCAGTTCCCCGGGCTGCGCGGGGTGGTGATCATGTCGCCGCACTGGATGGCGCGCAGCCCGCAGGTGATGACCGGGCCGCAGCCGGCCACCTGGCATGACTTTGGCGGTTTTCCGCAGGCGCTGTACCAGTTGCAGTACCCGGCGCCGGGCTCGCCTGCGCTGGCGCAGGAGGTGCTCGGCCTGCTGCAGGCGGCCGGCGTGGCCGCGCAGGGCGATGCCGCGCGGCCCTTTGACCATGGCGCCTGGGTGCCGCTGATGCACCTGTTCCCCGATGCCGACCTGCCCGTGGTGCAGGTGGCGCTGCCTGCCGGCGCGGGCCCGGCCGAGGTGTACGCGCTGGGTGCGGCGTTGCGCGGGCTGCGCAGCCAGGGCGTGCTGGTGGTGGGTTCGGGCAGCATGACGCACAACCTGTCGGAGTTCTTTGGCGGGGCGCGCGAGCCGGCGCCCTATGTGCTGGAGTTCAGCCGCTGGATCGAGGGCGCGCTGGCCCGGGGCGACATGCAGGCGCTGCTCAACTACCGCAGCCAGGCGCCGCACGCCACGCGCGCGCACCCCACGGAAGACCACTTCTTGCCCATCTTCTTCGCACTGGGCGCGGCGGGCGATGACCTGCAGGCGCAGTACCTGAGCCGAGAAGTGATGTACAGCATGCTGTCGATGGATGCCTTCGCGCTTCAGTCCAACGCTGTCGCGGCCCATTGACAATACGGCTTCGGTGCGGCGTCTGCCGCACCGGCCTTTTACATTCCAAGCCTTCCATCCATGACCGCACCCAACCTGCCGCTGACCTACCTGCACCGCCCCGCCACCGCCGGCACCCCCGAGCCCTGGCTGCTGGTGCTGATGCACGGCGTGGGCAGCAACGAGCAGGATCTGTTCGGCCTGGCGCCGCATGTGCCCGGGCGCTTCCACGTGCTGAGCCTGCGTGCGCCGTTTCGCATGGGGCCGGGTGCCAATGCCTGGTTCGAGTTCTCGGTGGCGCCCAACGGCGACCGCACCATCAACGAGCCGCAGGAGCTGCAAAGCCGCGCACTGGTGGCCCAGGCGGTCGAGGCTGCTGCGACCCAACTGGGCGTGCCGGCCAGCCGCGTGGTGGTGGGCGGGTTCAGCCAGGGCGGCATCATGTCGCTGTCGCTGCTGCTCACCCAGCCTGCGCTGCTGCAGGCCGCCATGGTGTGGCACAGCCGCCTGCTGCCCCAGGTGCTGCCCGTGGCCGCGCCGGCTGCTGCGCTGCAGGGCAAGCAGCTGTGGGTGAGCCATGGCACGCAGGACAACGTGATCCCGCTGGTGCAGGCGCATGCCATCCGCGAGCACTTCGCGCAGTTGCCCGTGACCCTGAACTACCGCGAGTTCCCGGGCATGCACGAGATTCGCCCGGCCGAGCTGGCCGCTACGGTGGACTGGTTGCAGACCTTGTAGGAATCTCCCGCGTGCTGCGCGCGCTGTTGCGCGTGTGCAGCGTGCCCATGACGAAAACAGGGCGTTACGTCTTGCCGGAACCTAAAGGGTTTCCAATGGTCAGGCCATGACCCGGGCCGCTGCGTTGGCCGCACCCCGGCCCATGACGCAAGGACCCCTGCATGCCCGATCCAGTGCTCGACCACGACCGCGATTTTTCCGAACTGCGCAGCGACCAGCGTCCGGCACCGCCGCGCAACGGGGGCGGTGGCACAGCGGTGGTGGCGACCGTGTTGGTCGTGGCCCTGGTCGGCGCGGGCTATGCCTGGTGGCGCTGGCAGGCCAGCAATGCCCCTGCCGAACAGGCCACCAGCGCCGCGCCGCCTGAAGCCGCGGCCCCAGCATCGGCCCCCGTCGCCGCGGCATCGGAGCCCGCCGGTCCGCAGAACCTGATCGATCCCCTGGCCCCGGCCGAGGCGGCCACGCTGCCCGACCTGGCCGAGTCCGATGCGGCCGTGGCCCAGGCGTTGACGGAGCTGTTGGGCCAGCCTTCGGTGGGCTCGTTCCTGCAGCTCGACGGCTTTGTGCGCCGCGCGGTGGCCACGGTGGACAACCTGCCGCGTGCCCAGGCGCCATCGCGCATGTGGCCGGTGCAGCTGGCGCCGCGCCGCTTCAGCGTGGAGGGAGTGCCGGGCACCCACGGCCAACTGGCGATTGCGGGCGGCAATGCCGGGCGTTACAGCGCCTTCGTGGCCTTTGCCGAGGCCATCCCCGTCGACCAGGCGGTGGCCTTGTATGCGCGGCTGTACCCGCTGTTCCAGCAGGCATACGAAGAGCTGGGCTACCCGGGCAAATACTTCAACGACCGCCTGGTGGCCGTGCTCGACCACCTGCTCAAGACCCCTGAGCCCACCGGCCCGCTGCTGGTGGAGCTGACCGAGGTGAAGGGCGAGGTGACCTCCACCCGGCCCTGGGTGCGCTACGAATTCGTGGACCCGCAGCTGCAGGGCCTGTCCAGCGGGCAGAAGATGCTGGTGCGCATGGGTCCCGAGAATGAAAAGCGCCTGAAGGCCCGCCTGGCCGAGTTCCGCAAGCGCGTGGCCACGGGCGTGGGGCCCAAGGCCGTGGGCAAGGGCGCGCAGGCCAAGCCGCAGCAGGCCGCTGCGGCCAAGCCCGCTCCAGCAGCCAAGGTGCAGTGAGCGCCTGCTGACCTATTGCGCTACGCGCACGACGGTTTTGCCGAAGTTCTGCCCCTGCAGCACCCGGCGCAGCGCCTGCGGCGCGTTCTCCAGCCCGTCCATGATGTCTTCGCGCAGGCGCACCTGGCCCTGGGCGATCCAGGCGGCCATCTCGCGGCGAAAGCTGTCGAAGCGCTCGCCGTAGTGGTCCAGGATGATGAAGCCCTGCATGCGCACGCGCTTTTGCAGCAGCGTGGCCGTGAGGCGGGGCAGGCGGTCGGGCCCGCTGGGCGTGTTCTCTTCATCGTTGTAGTGGGCGATGAAGCCGCACACCGGCACGCGGGCGTGCAGGTTCAGGAGCGGCAGCACGGCATCGAACACCTCGCCGCCCACGTTCTCGAAGTACACATCGATGCCCTGCGGGCAGGCCGTTGCCAGGCGCTGTGCCAGGTCGGGCTCGCGCCGGTCCAGGCAGGCGTCGAAGCCCAGTTCTTCCACCGCATGGCGGCACTTGTCGGCGCCGCTGGCAATGCCCACCACACGTGCGCCCTTGATCTTGGCGATCTGGCCCACGATGGCGCCCACGGCACCGGTGGCCGCTGCCACCACCACCGTCTCGCCCGGCTTCGGTTGCCCGATGTCGAGCAGGCCGACATAGGACGTGAAGCCCGGCATGCCCAGGCCGCCCAGGGATTGCGAGGGCTGCGCCGCATCGCCCAGCGCCAGCAGGTCGCTGCCGTCGGACAGGGCGTAGTCCTGCCAGCCGGCGTTGGCCAGCACCAGGTCACCTTCGCGGAACTGCGGGTTGCGTGAGGTGACGACCCGGCTCACCGTGCCGCCGACCATGGGCGCGCCGATCTCCACAGGCGGCGCGTAGCCCGGGCCGATGGGGTCCATCAGGTTGCGCATGTAGGGGTCGATGGACAGGTACAGCGTCTGCAGCAGCACCTGGCCCTCGGCAGGCTCGGGTACGGGCTGCGTCTCCAACCCGAAGTGCTTGGGTTCAGGCAGCCCTTGCGGGCGCGCGGCGAGTGTGATGCGGCGGTTGCTTGCCATGGTGCGTACTCCCCTGGATCAGGCGGCCGCGGCAGGCCGGGGGCCGTGGCGCAGCGTGAGCAGTGTGCCGAGCGTGAGGGCCGCCAGCGCGAAGGCCGGGCCGCCCAGGGCGCCCACATGGTCCACCATCAGGCCGCCGAAGATGGCGCCGCTGGCAATGGCGATCTGGAAGGCCGCCACCAGCAGCCCGCCCGCGCCCTCGGCCTGGTCGGGCGCGGCGCGCACGATCCAGGTCTGGAAGCCCACGGGGAAGGCGCCGAAGGCAAAGCCCCACAGGGTGACCGCCACGGCCGTGATGGCGGCCGACTGCCCTGCGACCAGCAAGGTGGCGGCGAGCACGGCGATGACGGCACCGCCGGCCACGATGGCCTGGCGCTCGCTGCGCCCGGCGATCCAGCCGCCCACGAAGTTGCCGAAGAAACCGCCCACGCCGTAGCCCAGCAGCACGGCCGTGATGGTGGCCACCGACAGGTGGGTGACCTGCTCCATCAGCGGGCGGATGTAGGTGAAGCCTGCGAAGTGGCCCGAGATGACCAGCAGCACGGCCAGCAACGCAACGCGCACGGGCGGGCGGCGCAGCAGCTCGCCCAGCACCTTGAGGTTGGGGTTGTCGCGCGGGGGCAGGGCGGGCAGGGCCACCAGTTGCACGGCCAGCGTGATCAGGCTGATGCCGCCGGCCGCGATGAAGGCGCTGCGCCAGCCCCACAGGTCGCCCATCCAGGCCCCGATGGGCGCCGCGCAAACGGTGGCCACCGACACCCCGGTGAGGATGAAGGACATGGCCCGCGCAAACAGCGACGCCGGCACCAGCCGCATGGCCAGCGCGGCCGACATGGACCAGAAGCCGCCCAGCGCCACGCCCAGCAGCACCCGCGCCGCCAGCAGCGTGACCATGCTGCCGGCCAGGGCCGACATCAGGTTGGACAGCACCAGCAGCAGCGTGAAGGCGATCATCACCAGCCGCCGGTCGATGCGGCGCGTGAGCAGCGGCAGCGACGGGGCGGCCACGGCGGCCACCAGTGCCGTCACTGTTACGGCCTGGCCTGCGGCGCCATCGCTCACACGCAGGTCGCTGGCCATGGCGGTGAGCAGGCTGGCAGGCAGGAACTCGGCCGTGACCAGGCCGAACACCCCCAGGGCCATGGAGGCCACGGCGGCCCAGCGTGCCTCGGTGGGCTCGGGGGTGGAGTGCGGGGCGGGCGTGGCCTCGGCAACGACGGCACCGGTGGGCGCATCAAGGCAGGCGGAGCAGGAGGGAGAGGAGGACACGGGAAAGGCCTTGGGATGGATGGAAAGCCATCGTAGGGATAAGATGGCGGCGTTTCCATGCCCTAAAAGCCGAGATGCTTGACTTTTTATCCAAGCCATTCAACCAGGTGCATCAGCAGCCGTTCGCGGACCCGCCGGACCTGCTGACCCAGATCCTGCTCGGACTGCGCCTGGATGGCGTGGAGTATGGCCGCTGCGTGCTGCACCCGCCATGGGCCATTGCCTTCCCGGCGCAGCGCTCGGCGCGCTTTCACTTCGTGGGCCATGGCGGCGCCTGGCTGCGCACGCCGGGTACCGACTGGCAGCGTCTGAACCCAGGCGATGCGGTGCTGCTGCCGCACGGCAGCTTCCACGTGCTGGCCAGTTCGCCCGACGTGCCGCCGGTGGACATCGATTCGCTGGCGCGCAAGGCCGTGTCCGAGAACATCTACCTGGTGGACGGGCGAGATGCCAACAACGCGCACCTGGGCGCCGCCGTGGCGCCGCCCCCGCCGCAGGCGCCCGACGTGATGTTCTGCGGCGCGCTGCGCTTCAACCTCGACCCGCTGCACCCGCTGATGGCCATGATGCCCGAGGTGATGATGGCCGGCGACCTGGCGCGGCGCGACACCACCGTGCCGGTGCTTCTCGATGCCATGGAGCGCGAGGTGGAGCAGGACCGCATGGGCGCCTGCGCCATCCTCGCGCGCCTGGCCGATGCGCTGGCCGCCAGCATCATCCGCGCTTGGGTGGAGTGCAGCTGCAACAACCCCACGGGCTGGATCGCGGCGGTGCGCTGCCCGCGCATCGGCAAGGTGATCGCCGCCATCCACGCCGACCCCGAGCGCGACTGGAACGTGCCGCTGCTGGCCGACCTGATGGGGGCCTCGCGCT
The DNA here is from genome assembly GCF_000276605.1 of Acidovorax sp. CF316. Taxonomy (GTDB): domain Bacteria; phylum Pseudomonadota; class Gammaproteobacteria; order Burkholderiales; family Burkholderiaceae_C; genus Acidovorax. Next base: position 23,433 of record NZ_AKJX01000113.1, read on the forward strand.
CGAGCTTTTCCGAATCGTTCACGCGCACCATGGGCGAGAGCCCGGCGCGCTACGTGGCCAAGGTCAAGATGTCGCAGGCGCGCCGCTGGATCGCACGCGACGGCATGCGCGTGGCCGTGGCGGCCAACCGGCTGGGCTATGAGTCCGAGGCCTCGTTCAGCCGGGCGTACAAGCGCATCATCGGGCACCCGCCGAGCACGGCGCGCGCGCAATGAGGGAGGCGGCTGCGGGTTCTATGCCTTGGGCAGCGGCAGCGCCGTCTTGTAGCGCACCTGCTTGAGCGCAAAGCTCGAGCGGATCTTTTCCACGCCGGGTATGGGGGCCAGCCGCTCCAGGATGAAACGCTCCAGCGCCCCGATGTCGGGCACGGCCACGCGGATCAGGTAGTCGCTGTCGCCGCTCATGAGGTAGCACTCCATCACCTCGTCGTGCTCGGCGATGCGCTGCTCGAAGTCGCCCAGCGCCTCCTTGCTCTGCGTCTTCAGGCTGATGCTGATGAAGACGTTGAGCCCCAGGCCCAGGGCGGCCGCGCTGGCCAGGGCCACGTAGCGGCTGATGACGCCCGCGGCCTCCAGCGCCTTCACGCGCGCCAGGCAGGGCGAGGGCGACAGGTGCACGCGCCGCGCCAGCTCCACGTTGGACAGGGAACCGTCGGCCTGCAGCTCGGCCAGAATGCGCAAATCGAGGGTATCCAGCTTCATTTGCTGCAGTGTAGGTGGTTTGCCGCACGAAATGCTGTGGTGGAGGCTTTTGTGGGCCAGAACGGCATCCCATTCGGGGCGGCAATGGCTACAGTTGCGGCATGAACGCCCCCACCGCCCCCCACCACCTGCTCATGCCTGCATCGGCCACCGCGTTGGCTGACACGGACCCCCAAGAAACCGCCGAATGGCGCGATGCCTTCCTGGCCCTGGTCGCGACCGAGGGACCGGAGCGCGCGCGCTTCATGCTGCAGGAAATGGTGCGCCTGGCGCGGGTCCAGCGCGTGGGCTGGCATCCCGACCTGAACACGCCGTACGTGAATACCGTGGCGGTGCAGGACCAGCCCGTCTTCCCCGGTGACCTGGCCATCGAGGAGCGCGTGGCCTCCATCGTGCGCTGGAACGCGCTGGCCATGGTGGTGCGCGCCAACCAGGCCTATGGCGAGCTGGGCGGCCACATTGCGAGCTACGCCAGTGCGGCCGACCTGTTCGAGAGCGGCTTCAACCACTTCTTCCGCGCCCGCGAAGGCCTGGGCGAAGGGCAGCACCGGGGCGACTTGGTGTTCTTCCAGCCGCACAGCGCGCCGGGCGTGTATGCGCGGGCGTTCCTGGAAGGCCGCCTGTCAGAGCAGGACCTGATGCACTACCGCCAGGAGCTCACGGCGCCGGGTGCGGGCGCGCAGGGCCTGTCGAGCTACCCGCACCCCTGGCTGATGCCGGACTTCTGGCAGTTCCCCACGGGGTCGATGGGGATCGGTCCCATCAGCAGCATCTACCACGCGCGCTTCATGCGCTACCTCACTCACCGCAACCTGCTCGACTGCTCGGCACGCAAGGTCTGGGGTGTGTTCGGCGATGGCGAGATGGACGAGCCCGAGAGCATGAGCGCGCTGACCCTGGCTGCGCGCGAGGGCCTCGACAACCTGGTGTGGGTGGTCAACTGCAACCTGCAGCGCCTGGACGGCCCGGTGCGCGGCAACGGCCGCATCATCGACGAGCTGGAGCGCCTGTTTGCCGGCGCGGGCTGGAACGTGGTCAAGCTGGTCTGGGGCAGCGACTGGGACGGCCTGTTCGCCCGCGACCTGACCGGCGCGCTGGTGCGCACGCTCGAAGGCACGGTGGACGGCCAGATGCAGACCTTTGCGGCCAAGGACGGGCGCTTCAACCGCGACAACTTCTTCGGCCAGAACCCCGAGCTGGCGGCCCTGGCCCAGGGCATGACGGACGAGCAGATCGACCGCCTGAAGCGCGGCGGGCACGACCTGGTGAAGATCCACGCTGCTTACGCCGCCGCCGCGCGCCACCAGGGCCAGCCTACGGTGATTTTGGCGCACACCAAGAAGGGTTACGGCATGGGCACGGCCGGCCAGGGCAAGATGACCACGCACAGCCAGAAGAAGCTGGACGAGACCGACCTCATCGAGTTCCGCAACCGCTTCAACCTGCCCCTTACCGACGAGCAGGCCACCAGCCTGGCCTTCTTCAAGCCCGCGGAAGACAGCCCCGAGATGCGCTACCTGCGCAGCCACCGGCAGAACCTGGGCGGCTACCTGCCGCGCCGCGACACCACCTGCGAGGCGCTGCCCGTGCCCGCCATCGAAAGCTACGCGCAGTTCGCGCTGCAGCCGCAGTCCAAGGAGATGAGCACCACCATGGCCTTCGTGCGCATGCTGGGCGGCCTGCTCAAGGACGCCACGCTGGGCCCGCGCATCGTGCCCATCGTGGCCGACGAGGCACGCACCTTCGGCATGGCCAATTTGTTCAAGCAGGTCGGCATCTACAGCAGCGTGGGCCAGCGCTATGCGCCCGAAGACATCGGCTCGGTGCTGAGCTACCGCGAGGCGCTGGACGGTCAGATTCTCGAAGAGGGCATCAGCGAGGCCGGCGCCATCGCCAGCTGGACGGCCGCGGCCACCAGCTACACGGTGCACGGCCTGGCCATGCTGCCGTTCTACATCTACTACTCGATGTTCGGCTTTCAGCGCGTGGGCGATGCGATCTGGGCCGCCGCCGACCAGCGCGCGCGCGGCTTTTTGCTGGGCGCCACGTCGGGCCGCACCACGCTGGGTGGCGAGGGCCTGCAGCACCAGGACGGCAGCAGCCACCTGGTGGCCGCGACCATCCCCAACTGCAAGGCCTACGACCCAGCCTATGCGGGCGAGATGGCCGTGATCATCGACGCCGGCATGCGCGAGATGGTGACCGAGCAGCGCGACGTCTTCTACTACGTCACGCTGATGAACGAGAACTACGCCCAGCCCGACCTGCCCGTGGATGCGGCCGAAGGCGTGCTGCGCGGCTGCTATGTGTTCCAGCGCTTCGAGGCCGAAGGCGCTGCGGCGGCCACGGCCCGCCAGGTGACGCTGCTGGGCTCCGGCGCCATCCTCACCGAGGTGGTGAAGGCTGCGCAGCAGCTGGCCACCGAGGGCATCACCGCCACCGTGGTCAGCGTGACCAGCTGGAGCGAACTGGCACGCGATGGCGTGGCGTGCGAGCAGCGCGCCATTGCAGGAGAAACAGATAAGCCGGGTACCCCCTGGCTTGCAGCACAGCTGGCCGCCACAAGCGGACCGGTGATTGCTGCAACCGACTATGTGCGCGCCGTGCCCGAGACGGTGCGGGCCTTCGTACCCGAGGGGCGCAAGTACATGACCTTGGGGACCGATGGCTTTGGGCGCAGCGATACGCGGGCGGCGCTGCGGGAGTTCTTCGGGGTGGATGCGGCCGCGGTGGCGAAGGCCGCGAAGTTTGCGCTGGGGGCCACGACGGCGCGTTGAGCCCTCTGCAGGCCGTTGTAAAGCATGCTCTTTCAGGGCGGCAAGCGTGGTGCGCTACGCTTGCCGACCTGGTGTTTTTTTGCGCTTTTTTCTCATGACCCTGCCCTTTACCACGGTGGCCCTGACGGCCGAGAACATTGTCGACTGTGCGGACCTGTACCTGGGCGTGTTCAATGCACCGCCCTGGAACGATGGGTGGGAACACGCGGCGGTGCGGGAGCGGCTGGAGGCGTTCATGGCTTTTCCGGCGGCGCGCGGGATGGCGCTGCTGCTGGAGGGGGTGCCGGTTGCGATGGTGCTGGGCTGGAAAGAGCGCTGGGTCAACGGGTGGACGTTTCACATCAAGGAGATGTGCGTTGCGGGGCATCTGCAGCGGCAAGGTGCTGGGGCGGCGCTGATGGGTGCGCTGGAGGATGGGCTGCGGGGCGAGGGGGTGATGAGCGTGAACTTGCAGACCCTGGAGGAGGCGCCGGCCTTTGGGTTCTATGAGGGGCTGGGCTATCGCAAGGGGCGGGTGGTGATGCTGGGAAGCTGCTGTAGTTGCCCAAGCCATCGGCAAACGGCTGGTATGGCGCAGTCGGGGAACCCCCAGTGCCGGCCGTGTAAGAGCCTTCTTACAATGTGTTGCAGCCAACCGTTGGAGGGCACCATGGAAAATGTTACCTGGGACCACGATCCGCCTACGACCTGGATAGCGACGGTCAGCGGGCAAGCCGTCTGCTCCATCAAGCGCAAGGACATTGGCGGCTGGACGGCGGGTTGGACGGATGAGCGTTTGTGGCCGCCTCCCTCGCATCTGCCCAAGGCGCTGCCCCAGCCCACGCGGTTCTTCAGCAGCCTTGAAGAAGCCAAGGCGGCGGTGGAGCAGGCGCTGGCGGCTTGAGGGCTGTTTCCGTTCTTCGGGTGCTTCTGCGTCGCTGCGGTACCAAGGCGCTGTAGTTCAGCCTGCCACCGCCATTTAAGTTGTCGGCTTGGCTTGTAGCGCGCAGTGGTTGTCGCATGCCTTGCTTCAGGGCGGAGGCCGGGATGTGCGCCCGGCCTCCGCCCTCCGACAAGGCATGGCGGTAAGCCCGATCTCACCAGCCCCCAAACCGCTCCCACCGCGCCACCGCGATCCCACCCTCCACTGCCCGATACTCCCCATACTGCGCCCCCGTGGCACACGCATGGTTCGGCAAGATCCGCAGTTGCCTCCCCACCGGAAACCGCCGCGCCATATCGCCCACGTCCGGCGACCCGGATCCATCGACCAACGACAGGATCCCGTGCTCCTGATTGGCGCCGCTCAGCACGTAGCCATCCAGCACCGTCCCATCCACATCGCACACTTGGCCATAGCCATAGTCGTGCGACTGCTTTTGCGTGCCCCGGTCGCGGCTCATGGCCATCCAACCAGCGTCGACGATCACCCAGCCCTTGTCCACCTGGTGGCCGATCACGGTGGTGAGCACGCTCAGCGCGATGTCGTCGGTGCTGCACACGCCCACGTTGTGCATCACCAGGTCGAAGAACACGTACACACCCGCGCGCACCTCGGTCACGCCCGCAAGGTCCGCGGCCGACAGGGCCGTGGGCGTGGAGCCCACGCTCACCACGGCGCAGGGCAGGCCGGCTGCGCGCAGGCGCTCGGCCGCGCGCACGCAGCCGGCGCGCTCCTGCTCGGCCAGGGCGGTGAGGGCCTCGGGGGTGTTCAGGTCGTAGCTGCCGCCCGCGTGCGTCAGGACGCCGGCCAGGCGCATGCCGCCCTCGTGCAGGGCGCGGCCCACGTCGATGAGCGCGGCCTCGTCGGGGCGGATGCCCGAGCGGTGGCCGTCGGTGTCCACCTCGATCAGCACCTCGAAGACCTCGCTGTTAGCGCGGCCGAACTCCACGATGGCCTGGGCGGCGGCGAGGTTGTCGGTGATGATCTTCAGGTCGCAGCCCTGGCGGCGCAGCGCCAGCACCTGGGGCAGCTTGTGCGGCACCGTGCCCACGGCGTAGAGGATGTCGGTGACGCCGTGGGCGAAGAACTGCGCTGCCTCCTTGAGGGTGGACACGGTGATGCCCTGCGCGCCGGCGGCGATCTGCGCCTCGGTCACGGCGGGGCACTTGGCCGTCTTGGCGTGCGGGCGAAAGCGCACGCCCAGCGCGTTCATGCGCTGCTGCATGCGCGCGATGTTGCGCCGCATGCGCGGCAGCTCGATCAGCGCGGCGGGGGTGTCGACCTGGGACAGGGGGATCGGCAGATGGACGGTGGGTGCTTCCTGCATGGCGAAAGGTCCTCGTTGTCTTGGTGGGTCAGCCGGCCAGGAGGCTGCAGAAACGTTCCATGTCCACGTTGCCGCCGCTGATCAGCACGCCGACCTTCTTGCCCTGGAGTTCTGCAGCGCGTGCGCGCGCTGCCGCAAAGCCCAGGCAGCCCGTGGGTTCCACCACCAGCTTCATGCGCGTGGCGAAGAAGCGCATGGCGTCCACCAGCTGGGCGTCGCTCACGGTGAGGATGTCGTCGACGTCGCGGCGGATGATGGGGAAGGTGATGTTGCCCAGGTGCTGCGTCTGCGCGCCGTCGGCAATGGTCTTGGGCGTGTCGATGTGCACGATGGAGCCGGTGCGGAAGGACTGCTGCCCGTCGTTGCCGGCCTCGGGCTCCACGCCGTAGAGCTTGCAGCGGGGCGACAGCGCGCGCGTGGACAGGGCCGAGCCCGAGAGCAAACCGCCGCCGCCCAGGCAGACGAAGAAGGCGTCGAGCTCGCCCACCTCTTCGAACAGCTCCTTGGCGGCCGTGCCCTGGCCGGCCAGCACGTCGGCATGGTCATACGGCGGGATCAGGGTCAGGCCGTTGCGCTCGGCCAGGTCGCGCGTGATCTGCTCGCGGTCCTGCGTGTAGCGGTCGTAGAACACGACGTTGGCGCCGTAGCCCTGCGTGGCCGCCACCTTGGCGGCGGGTGCGTCCTGCGGCATGACGATGGTGGCGGGTATGCCCAGCTCGCGTGCGGCCAGGGCGATGCCCTGGGCGTGGTTGCCCGACGAAAAGGCGACCACGCCGGCCTTGCGCTGCGCGGCGTCGAACTTTGCGAGCGCGTTGTAGGCGCCGCGGAACTTGAACGCGCCCATGCGCTGCAGGTTCTCGCACTTGAAGAACACCTGGGCGCCCAGCTCCGCATCCACGGTGCGCGAGGTGAGCACGGGCGTGCGGTGCGCAATGCCTGCGATGCGGCCGGCAGCGGCCACGACGTCGTCATAGGTAGGAAGTTGGAGGGCAGTGGTCATGGCAAGGGTGGATGGTGGTGGTGGATGGGTGGAGGAGAGACAGAGGGAAAAGGGGGAGGTGTCACCAGGGCCAGGCCAGGGCGGTGCCCAGGCCCTGCGCCAGCGCCTGGGTGTGCAGCATGCGGGCGACGGTGAGGTCCTGCAGTGCGAGGCCGGTCATGTCGAAGACGGTGATGTCCTGCGCGTTGCGCCGCGGCGGCGTCTGGCCTGTGAGCAGGTCGCCCAGCTCGGTACAGGGCAGGTCGGGCGCGGCCCACTGGACTTCGCCAATGCTGCGGGCCTGTGTGGCGTCGTCCACGAACACGCGGGCACGTTGTTCCAGCAGGCCGGGCGGCAGCTCGCGCTTGCCCTTGGTGTCGGTGCCCACGGCGTTGACATGGGTGCCGGGCTGCACGGCCGCGGCATCGAACAGCGCACCGCCGCCCGGCGTGGCGGTGATGACCACATCGCTGGCGGCCACGGCGGCGTTGGCGTCGGTGGCGTGGACGATGTCGCAGCGGCCCTGGAACTGCGCCTCGATATCGGGCCGCGGCTGGCCGTCGTGCGTGAGGTAGCGCACCTGGGTGAGCGCGGGCAGCACCCGCAGCGCAAAGCGCAGCTGCACGCGTGCCTGCACGCCGGTGCCAAAGAGGCACAGGCGCGTGCTGTCGGTCCGCGCCAGGTGCTGCAGGCCCAGCGCGCCGGCGGCACCCGTGCGTTCGGTGGTGATGGCATTGCCGTCCAGCACGCACAGCGGGCGGCCCGTGGCCGGGTCGATCAGCATGACGGTCGCCTGGTGCGGCTCGCCGCCTTGCGCGCGGTTGGCGGGCCAGAAGCCGGCGGCCTTGAAGCCCAGCAGCCCTTGCGCGGACACGTCGCCCGACTTGATACCGAACACGCCGCCCGTGGGCAATGCCTCGCGCACCACGGGGAAGACGCGGCCCGCGCGCTGGCTGTGCAGCGTGAAGGCCTCGCGCACGGCAGCCAGCACATCGTGCGGCTGTAGCAGGGCGCTGACCTGGTGGGTGTCGAGCAGGAGCAGGGAGGCCTGTGCGCGGCCGGTCGTGGCGTGGTCTGTGGTCATGCCTTCACCTCACTTGCCGGCCACGTCGCCGTACACCGTGGCGCGCGACACGCCCAGGTGCTGCGCCACCACCTCCATCGCGCGGCGCACCTGCAGGCTGCCCGACTCGCGCAGTTCGCGCAGCAGCGCGCGCCGTTCGGCCGCCTTGAGCGCGCGCGGTGCGGTGGACAGGCGCGCCGCGAACTGGTCGATGCGCTGGCGGATGGCGTCGGCCCCGGCTGGGTCCAGGGACTCGGCAAGCCCCGTGTCGCCATCGATGGCCGTGAACTGCCCCACCACGCTCTGCAGGCTGCGGAACAGCGTGAGGTCCACGTTCAGGCACAGCGCGGCGATGTACTGGCCCGACGAATCCTTGATGCCCACCGAGGTGCTCTTGGCCTGCCGCCCATCGGCGAACTGGTTGGCGTAGTTGGCGATCACCTGCGGGTAGTCGGGGTCGGCAATGCGCGCCAGGCCCAGTTCGGTCGTCGGCTCGCCCACGGCCCGGCCCGAAAGGTTGTTGTGGATCGCCAGGATGGACTGCCCCGGGTCCAGCAGGTCGTGCACCACCACCTCGCAAAATGGCGCAAAGGTGGCGGCCAGGCCCTGGGCTACCTGCTCGATCTGGGAGAGCAGGGCTTTTTGTTCGGGGGTGCGCGCGGGCTGGGATGCGGTCGGTGTGCGTTTGGGCATGCCGACAATTTATCTAAAATTGGAAAAATTGTCAAAAATTGGATAATTTGTCTGGCCTGTCTTCGCGCGATGTGTGGCCTGGAAGATGGGCAGTGGCGAGCGATCCTGTTGGAGGTCGAGCCTGTGGTCCTATGATGGAATGCTGTACGGATGCAGTTGGGGGCCATCAAGAGCGGTGATGGTGGGTCGGGGCTTCGTGAGGCATGGGTTCCTCTGCGTTCGAAGAATTCGGATCGCTCCTGCCATGCTTATTCAGAATATCGAGGCCTTTGTCCATCAATTGCGCGAACGTGGTGGTTGCCCTTTGCCGGGCAGACCCGAGTCGGAGATCCGCAAGGTTTTTGCGTCGCTGGGTCAGGAGGCTTCGGCCGATGTGATCCAGTTGTATACCCATCTGGATGGCTTGGAGGAAATGGAGGCTGGTGTCTTGTGGCAGATGTGGCCACTTGCGCATGTGAAGGCAGAAAACATTGTGCCTTCACCTCATGGCGTGTTGTTCTCCGACCACTTTATGGACAGCTGGCGCTACCGTCTGCGATGGGAGTCTGGTAGTCACTCGTCCATCCATGTTGACCACTGCGATCCTGGGCGTGAACCCGTACAGCTGTTTGCCAGCTTGAATGGCTTTGTAGACGCGTATCTTTCAAACCCCGATCTGATCATCGGGGCCGGTTGAAATGCATCGAGATGCAGCGGTGACGTCCCTGAATACTGGTCCTGACTCTGCGCTGGTCTGCAGCCTCAAAAGAAGAGCCAGTTGGTCAAGGGAAGAGCATTGGACTTGAGCAATCTTCCCAGGAGTGGCCAATGAAAAATGCACTGCTTGATGAACCACGGCTTGCCGCCATCGAAGCCCGCGCGGCGGCAGCGGCCGATGGACCTTGGCGCGCCATGCTGGAGGGGCGGGACCACAGCAGCGGATCCAGCTGCATCGCCACCGCGACGGGCGGTATGGAGCTCGATGCATCAGACGCGGACATCGAATTCATGGCTGCCGCTCGAGACGATGTGCCCTATCTCCTCTCCGAGCTGAGGCGTCTTGCTGGTCTTGTCGAGGGGCGGTAGGGCACGTCAGGCGTGAGCCGTGGGCTCAGGCGGCCTCTGTGGGGCGCTTGAAAAACGCATCCAGCACCGGCACCAGCCCTGGGAACTCCTGGCTGAAGCGCGTGCGGTTCACGAAGTAGGCCTCGCAGGCCACGGCGAAGAATTCGGAGGGCGAGGTGGCGCCATAGGCATCGAGCCAGGGCATCTCGGCGCCGAAGCGCTCGGCCTTGATCACGGCCTCGCGGAAGTCCGCGTAAGCGGGCTCCCAGGCGTTCCACCAGGCTTCATAAGCGCTGCGGCCGGTGCGCGTGCCCATGAAGCCGGCGGGCAGCGGGGGACAGCCATTGGGCTCGCGGCCGCCGCGCATGTCGAGCTTGTGCACGAACTCGTGTACCACCACGTTGGTGCCGCGCTCGGTGTTCTCGCGGCCGTTGGAGGCGTGCTCCCAGCTGAGCATGATGGGGCCGCGGTCCATGGCTTCGCCCAGCAGCACCTGCTCGTGTTCGTGCACGACGCCGGCCTCGTCCACTGTCTGCCGCCTGGCCACGGCCTCGCCGGGGTGCAGCACGATGCCCACGAAATCGTCGTACCACGCAAGGGCCTTGGCCGGATCGCCCCAGTGCAACAGCGGCAGGCAGGCCTGGGCAGCGATGTCGATGGCCATGGCGTCAGTCACCTCCAGGCCATGTGCACCATGAAAACGCTTGTCGTGCAGGAAGAGGGCGCTGAGCGCGCGCAGCTTGGACTGGTCGTGCAGCGACAGCGCGGCCAGGAAGGGGTAGCGCTGCAGTGTGGCGAGCCACAGCGTGGCCGAGATGTCGGGCACGGGGGCGACGGTGGTGCGCACGCGGCGCCAGAGCCGGTTGAGGATGGGGGGCATAGTGTCAGAGCATGCCAAAAGGCAGGCGCGGAGAATCAGGACACCTACTAACTGGGGGTGAGTCCGATGCGTTCCAAGCCCGCCTGCGACAAACGCAGTGTTTCCAGCCGTGGGGGCAATGCGGCGGCGTCCCAGTCGCTGAGCACCACGCGGGTGAGGCCGGGCGCGAGGGCGTGCTCTGCGGGCCGGTGGGTGTGGCCATGCACCAGGTTGCCGGCCTGGGCAGCCTGCAGCCAGGCGAGGGTGGCGGGGCCGTCCAGATCGGCATAGACGGCGCCCGACTGTTTTTTGTTCTCGCTCTCCTGGCGGATGCCACGCGCCTGGGCGCGCCGTGTGGCCAGGGACTGGGCCAGAAAGGCCTGCTGCCAGGCGCTGCTGCGCGCCTGCACGCGAAAGCGCTGGTAGTCCACGTCGTCCAGGCACAGGAGGTCGCCGTGGCTGAGCACGATGCGCTGGCCAGCGAAGACCAGCACCGTGGGATCGGCCAGGCCTGTCATGCCCGTGCGCTGCAAGAAGGCCGGGCCGGCCAGGAAGTCGCGGTTGCCGTGCATGAAGTACAGCGGCAGGCGCTGCGCGGCGGCGAAGAGTGCGGTGCAGCCCTCGGCCTCGAAGCTGCCGGGCTCGTCGATGGCGTCGTCGCCCACCCAGACCTCGAACAGATCGCCCAGGATGAACAGAGCATCGGCCGGGGTGGCCTGCAGGTAGTGCCGGAACGCGGCGACGGTGGCGGGCTCGCTGGCCTGCAGGTGCAGGTCCGAAATGAAATCGACCGTGCGCCAGTGCGAGGGAGCGATGAGCTCCTCGAACCGGGGCACGGTCGTGGTCACGGGGTGACGCTGCCGGTGCTCTTGATTACAGAGCCACGGCCTTTTCGATGATCACGTCTTCCTTCGGCACGTCGTCGTGGAAGCCCTTGCGGCCCGTCTTCACGGCCTTGATCTTGTCCACCACGTCGGCGCCGCCGACCACCTTGCCGAACACGGCATAGCCCCAGCCCTGGGCCGAGGGAGCGGTGTGGTTCAAGAAGCCGTTGTCGGCCACGTTGATGAAGAACTGGGCGGTCGCAGAGTGCGGGTCGCTCGTGCGCGCCATGGCCACGGTGTAGTTGGCGTTCTTCAGGCCGTTGTTGGCTTCGTTCTGGATCGGGGCGTCGCTGGGCTTTTGCGCCATGCCGGGCTCGAAGCCGCCGCCCTGCACCATGAAGCCGGGGATCACGCGGTGGAAGATGGTGTTGTTGTAGTGGCCCTTGTTCACGTAGGCCAGGAAGTTCTCGGCCGACTTGGGGGCCTTTTCGGCGTCGAGTTCGAGGGTGATGACGCCGTAGCCGGCGATGTGCAGTTCGACTTGGGGGTTGCTCATGGCAATGCTTTCTTCAGGAAAGGGGTGGGATTATCACTTCACGACCGTGGCCGAGGTGATGACGATGGGTTCGTTGGGCACGTTGGCATGGCCGCCCTTGTTGCCGGTGGCCACGGCCTTGATCTTGTCGACCACCTCGGTGCCGCTCACCACCTTGCCGAACACGGCGTAGCCGTGGCCGTCGGGGCTGGGGGCGTTCAGGCTGTCGTTGTTCTTCACGTTGATGAAGAACTGCGCGGTGGCCGAGTCGGGGACGGAGGTGCGCGCCATCGCGACGGTGTAGGTGTCGTTCTTGAGGCCGTTCTTGGCCTCCAGCGGGATCGGCGGGCGCGTGGGCTTTTGCTGCATGTCGGGCGTGAAGCCGCCGCCCTGGATCATGAACCCGTTCATCACGCGGTGGAAGACGGTGCCGTCGTAGTGCTTGGCGTTCACGTAGGCCAGGAAGTTCTCGACCGACTTGGGCGCCTTGGCGGGGTCGAGCTGCAGCACGATGTCGCCCAGGGAGGTGGCGAGCTTGACCTTGGGCGCATCCTGCGCCTGGGCGGGGGCGATGCCGACGAGGGCTGTCAGTGCGATGCTGGCCAGCGACAGGGCCGCGTTTCTCTTGGAAATCATCCAATCACTCCTTCAAAGAATATTTGCCATTGCTGGCCCTTGCGCTTCCAGTACTGGCGCTTGACGGGGCCGGTGCGTGCGCCATCGGCGACTTCGCCGAACGTTACCACCATGGTGTCGGCAGCGTCTGTCCAGCGCAGGTAAGACTTGTCTTTCAGCTGTATTTCGCGGCCCTTGAGGGCGCGCGTTTCGGCCTGCAGCACGCTGGTCCACTCGGCCAGGGGCTTTTGGCGGTGGCTCTGGAAGTCGCTGGCATAAAAGCTGGTCAGCCGTGCCATGTCGCCCTGCGACTTGGCGGTGCGCCAGGCGTTGAGCACGGCCTCGAAGGCTTTGCGCTCGGCCTGCACGCTGTGCGTGGCCACCCACTGCAGCTGGCGGGCAATCACCACGGGGGTGGAGCGCGGCTCCACCTGGCGCAGGATGCGCTCCAGGTCGGGGTTGGCCAGCACCACGCAGCCATCGGTGGCCAGTGGCGCGCGCGCGAACTGGTCGGGCGGGGTGCCGTGCAGCCAGATGCCGCTGCCGGTCTTGCCGCGGCTCTGGTCCAGCGGGTTGGGGTAGTTGATGGGCAGGGCCCCGGCGCCGTAGAAGTCCTTGAGCGTGGCGGGGTCGAGCCGGCTGGTGATGAAGTACACCCCGAGCGGCGTGCGCTGGTCGCCCTCGACGAGCTTTTCGATGCCGAGCTTGCCGACGGAGGCGTAGTAGTCGGCCACCAGTTGCAGGCCCTTGTCCGTGTTCTCGAACAGGTACAGGCGCGAACGCGAGGCGTCGATGGCGATCGCGTGGCGCGAGCGTGACGACAGCTCCAGGAACTGGGCGGGTATGCGGTCGGCACCCGGGCGGTTCCTGTGCGCCTGCACGCGCTGCAGCGACTCGGTGCGCAGCTCGTCGAGCATGCCGCCGGCTTCGGGGGCGCGTGCGGCGTCGGCCTCGGGCACATCGCCGAGCTTGCGCACGGGGCGCACGCGGGCGTTGAGCAGGTCACCGAGGGCCAGTTGCGCCAGCTGGAAGTTGGGGTAGTCGCGTGCCAGGCTTTCGGCGCGGGCCAGGGCCTCGCGGCCGCGGCCTTCGCCGGTGAGTCGGTAGACCTCGAGCAGGCGGGTTTCGGCCTGGCCGTCGCGCAGCGCCTCGGGGCCCTTGGCGGGTTTGGCCGCGGCGCCGGTGCGCATGCGGGCCTGCGGGTTCTGGGCGAAGGCGGGCAGGGCCTGCACCGCGCAGGCCAAGGCAACAACAACGGCCGCCGTGCGGCGGCCCCAGAGGGACGGCTCCACCATCATGTCCGTGCTTCGCTCAGGGGCTGGTGGCGCAATGCCCGCCAGCCCACGCGGTGGTGGGCGCCGTCGCCATGTCGTGCACGTCCATCAGCCGCCGGTGGATTCCCGCACGATGGCCCAGCGGCCGCCGTTCTGCACCAGGTCCAGTGTCTTGCGGCTGGTCACGTTGAGCGCGTCGGCGCTGTAGGCCTGGCGAAAGCGTGCCGTGGCCTTGGTGCCGCTCACGCTCACGGTGATGTCGGAGACCTGCACCGCGATCTTGGACTTGCCGACGATGCGCGACTCGCGCTCCTTTTCCCAGGCGGCGCGGGTCTGGCGGCCTGGTGGGTCGAAGTCCTTGTCGTAGGCGGCCAGGTAGGCCTTCATGTCCTTGGCGGCCCAGGCAGCGGCCCAGGCCTGCACGGCGGCGGTGACGTCCTGCGTGGAGGCGGCCGATGCCGCGGGTGCAGCCGCCGCAGGGGCGGGTGCCGGGGCGGCCGGGGCTGCGGCGGCGGCCGGAGCGGGTGCCGGTGTGGGGGCGGCTGCCGGGCTGGGGGCAGCGGCGGGTGCGGCTGCAGGTGCCGGCGCAGGGCGCTGCGTGGCGACCACGGCCGGTGCGGGTGCCGGGGCGGCAGCGGCAGGGCGGGTCTTGCCTGTGGGGTCTGCCGAGAACAGCTCGCGGATCAGCGCCAGCTTGGGCTTGACGGAGTTGGCGTTGGTCGCATCGAGCTGCAGCGCCTTGTTGTAGGCCTGGCTGGCCAGCTTGGCATAGATGTCGCCCAGGTTCTCGTGCGCGGTGGCGTAGCTGGGGTTGGTGCGGATGGCCATTTCCAGCGCGGTGCGGGCCTTGTCCAGCTGGTTCTGGTTGGCGTAGAGCACGGCCAGGTTGTTGTACGGCTCGGGCAGCTCGGGGTACTCTTCGGTCAGCTTGGTGAAGGTGGCAATGGCTTCGGTGGGCTTGCCCGAGTCGGACTGGGCCACGCCGCGCAGAAAGCGCAGCTGCGGGTCGCGCGGGCTGGTGGCCAGGCGCTGGTCGGCCTTGGCCAGGGCCTCGCCGGCCTTGCCGGCCTTGAGCAATTGCGTGATGTCGGCGTAGTCGTCGGCCGCGTGCGCCAGGGTGGTGCCCACCAATGCCGTCAGGGCCAGCAGGCGCAGGAGTCGGGGGAGTGTGCGGCGGACTGGTTGCTTCATGAGGATATGCAAGGTGATGGGCAGCGTTGAACCCTGGCGGGGCTTATACTGCGGCGGATTGTAGCTGAGGGGGTGGTCATGACGGTGCGCTGTTGCCGCTGGTGATTTCGATGGGCGTTCGCTGACGAACGCGCCCCCCGAGGGGCCTGTTCCCGCTGCTGCCGGGTGAACGGGCTTCATCCACACCCCTGCCGATTTCCCCTGACTGACATCCCATGAGTTTGCGCATCTACAACACGCTTTCGCGTGAGTTGGAGAACTTTTCCCCGCTCGAACCTGGCCATGTGCGCATGTACGTGTGCGGCATGACCATCTATGACCTGTGCCATATCGGCCACGCCCGCATGATGATGGCGTTCGATGTGGTGCAGCGCTGGCTCAAGGCCAGTGGCCTGCGCGTGACCTACGTGCGCAACATCACCGACATCGACGACAAGATCATCAAGCGCGCGCTGGAGCGTGGCATCACCATCCGCGCCCTCACGGACGAGATGGTCGCCGCCATGCACACCGACATCGCGGCCCTGGGCATCGAGCCGCCCTCCATCGAGCCGCGCGCCACCGAATACGTGCCGCAGATGCTCGCGCTGATCAGCACCCTGGAAGGCAAGGGCCTGGCCTACCGCGCCAGCAATGGCGACGTGAACTACTCCGTGCGCAAGTTCGACGGCTACGGCAAGCTCTCGGGCAAGTCGGTCGACGAGCTGCGCGCCGGCGAGCGCGTGGCCGTGCTCGATGGCAAGGAGGACCCGCTCGATTTCGTATTGTGGAAGTCGTCCAAGCCCGAGGAGCCGCCCGAGGCCAAGTGGGACAGCGAATTCGGCTCTGGCCGCCCTGGCTGGCACATCGAGTGCTCGGCCATGTGCGGCGCCACGCTGGGCGAGACCTTCGACATCCACGGCGGCGGCATGGACCTGCAGTTCCCGCACCACGAGAACGAGATCGCCCAGAGCGAAGGCGCCAACGGCAAGCCCCTGGCGAAGTTCTGGGTGCACAACGGCTTTGTGCGCGTGGACAACGAGAAGATGAGCAAGTCGCTCGGCAACTTCTTCACCATCCGCGAGGTGCTGGCCAAGTACGACGCCGAGACGGTGCGCTTCTTCATCGTGCGTGCCCACTACCGCAGCGCCCTGAACTACAGCGACGCCCACCTGGACGACGCGCGCAATGCCCTCAAGCGCCTGTACACCGCGCTCAGCCTGGTGGCCCCGGCCCCCGTGGCCGCCATCGACTGGGCGGACCCCTATGCCGCGCGTTTCAAGGCGGCGATGGACGAGGACTTCGGTGCGCCCGAGGCCATGGCCGTGCTGTTCGAGCTGGCGGGCGAGGTGAACAAGACCCGCTCCGCTGAACTGGCCGGGCTGCTCAAGGCCCTGGGCGGCTGCCTGGGCGTGCTGCAGGGCGACCCGCAGGCCTTCCTGCAGGCCGGTGCCGGGCTGGACGAAGCCGCCATCGCCGAGCAGATCGCCGCGCGCGCTGCCGCCAAGGCCGCCAAGGATTTTGCCGAGGCCGACCGCATCCGCCAGGCGCTGCTGGCCCAGGGCATCGTGCTCAAGGATTCGGCCGCCGGCACCACCTGGGAAGCTGCCCAGTAAGCGACCGACAGATAGACCGTCAGTTAGTCAGACAGATAGATAGATAGAACAACCAAGAACCGCATGCCCCCGATCGAAGAACGAATGAACGAACACGACAAGAAGAACAACCAACATGGCTGCGGTACGCAAAAAAATGGCTAAAGAAGAACTGCTGGCCCCTGAAGTCGCTGCCGCCGCTGCGGCCGTC
>NZ_AKJX01000114.1 GCF_000276605.1 Acidovorax sp. CF316
CGCTGGCGGGGGCGGCCGCCATTGCGCGGCTGATCAACCGGCCCCTCAAGCAGCTGTCGTACGCCGCCAACCGCGTGCGCGACGGCGACTTTGCCGCCAGCCACCTCGACGAAGAGGTGGTCACCAGCGAGATCCGCGAGGTGAACATCGGCTTCAACCGCATGGCGCAGAAACTCGCCAAGCTGGAGCAGGACCGCGCGGTGATGCTGGCCGGCATCTCGCACGACCTGCGCACGCCGCTGGCGCGCCTGCGCCTGGAAACCGAGATGAGCGTGAACGACGACGTGGCGCGCGAGCACATGGTGGCCGACATCGTGCAGCTCGACGCCACCATCGACAAGTTCCTCGACTACGCGCGGCCCGACCACGTGACGCTCACCCCGGTCAACCTGCATGCCGTGGTCTCGTCGTGCGTGTACGCCGTGCAGGACCACCGCGAGCTGCAGATCAGCATGACCATCCCCGAGGACCTGAACGTGCTGGCCGACGAGGTGGAGCTGGCCCGCGTGATCTCCAACCTGCTGGAGAACGCGCGCCGCTATGGCAAGGGCGACGACACCGGCGTGGCCAACGTGGACATCGCCGCCAAGGGCCGCGAGAACTGGGTGCTGGTGAAGATCCGCGACCACGGCATGGGCGTGCCGCCCGAGCAGCTGTCCAACCTGACCAAGCCCTTCTTCCGCGGCGACTCGGCCCGCACCGCCGCCGCTGGCGCGGGGCTGGGCCTGTCCATCGTGGACAAGACGGTGCAGCGCATGGGCGGCATCTTCGCGCTGGCCAACTCCAGCACCGGCGGCCTGGTGGCCCACATCCAGCTGCAGCGCGCCAGCGAGCTGCCCGACGGCGTGGACCCCAAGCAGCGCCTGCAGCGCCCCGCCGTCAAGCGCCAGCTGCCGCGCCGCAGGGCGGAGGACAAGGTGTAGGCAGCGGCAGTCCCCACAGCGGGCCACCCACAGTTCACGGCGGTGGTCCCGAGCCCGCAGGGCTTGCTGCGCATCTCGCTGCCGGTCACCTTTGGCAGACGACCGGTTGCGCCGCACTTCCCCGCCTTTCTTCGAGAGCACCCCAGGAAGGACAGCAGCGAACCGTCAGGCCTGCCGGCTCGCTGTCGGCCGACAACTCCGAGTCACTGTTGCAGGCAGCGATTGCAGGTGCAGGCATCGTCCTCCACCCGACTGGCTGGCCAGTGCTGCCGTGCCAGAAGGCACACTGGTTCAGATACTGACCGAGTGGCAGGGATGGGGCGGAGGGGGCATCTACGCGGTGATGCATCCGGGGCGATTGATCCCCGCCAAAACGCGCTTGTTTGTGGACGGAATCAGCGCAGCGGTCCAGGCAGGGCTGGACCAGCTCGATCTGAGCCTGCGATTTGCATGGCTCCAGAATCCACGAGCCTGTGCACGAACGCGGAGCAGCAGACCCTGGCGATCGCAAACATCCGTTTGGAAGAGCGCTTTCTCTGTGGGCACACCCAGGCCGCAGGATCATTCAACTCGCACAATTTTTTGCGATACTGATCGTTACACCGCCCCCTGGACGCACCGTTCTTGAGCCGCCATTGCGAAGTGATGCATCGCAGGCTCCTGCCCAGATCGTCTGCTCCGTCCCTCTCTCAACGTCAACATGGTTGCAACCATTCTCGTCGGCATGCTGTGCGCACACCTGCTGTGCTTTTCGGTGATGTTCTGGCTCGTCAGCAGACGCCTGCACGGCAAAAAGATGGGGATGGACATTTTTGCGATAGGCAACCTTCTCCTGGGCTTTGCCTATGTGCTGCAACTGGCTGAAGGAGCCCCCGCCTGGAGCCTGATGAGCGTCGTCAATCACACCTTCACACTGGCCTCACCAGTGGCTTACTGGCTGGGCGCCATGCGTTTCTTTGGGCACCATGTCCCTGTGTGGCGCGCAATGCTGGCAGTGGCTGCGACCTACAGCGCCGCGCAGGTGCTGGTGCAGTGGGGACTGGGCCCGGTTGCCCGCCACGCCATGCTCTCCGGCATGTCTGCGCTGCTGTTCCTGGCCATGGTCATCACCGTGGTCTACGGCGTGCGCACATTCGCCAAGGATCTGTACGCGGAGATGGTATTTTTTGCAGCCCTCATCGGCGGCATCTGCGTACTCAATGCGCTCAAGTTCGTGAAGCTTCTGGATGACGGCCTGGATGCACTGCAGATGGACGGCAGTTTTCAACTGGTGTTCTACATCTACATGTCGTCCCTGGCCACAGTCTTGCCACCTTCGATCATTTGGCTGGTACTGCGCCGCTTGACCGATGAGCTGCGCAACACCGCTGCGCGTGACCCCCTGACACAGTTGCTCAACCGCCGCGGACTCACGGAAGCGCTGCAGCTGTATTTCAACTCCCGCAAGGCCGAGCCTGCGCACCTGCTGCTGGTTGACGTCGACCACTTCAAACGCATCAACGATACCCATGGCCACCAAATCGGAGATACCGTGCTGCGCCATATGGCGGAGGTACTTCGGTGCGCTGTGCGCCGGGGCGACCTTGCAGGCCGTATCGGTGGAGAAGAATTCCTGGTCATCTGCCTGGACTCCGACGTTCACGGCGTCAGGCACTTGGCCGAGCGCTTGCGCGCAGCCATCGAAAATCAAGCAATCCATACCGCTGGCACGGCCCACCCACTGCACTGCACGGTCACGATTGGGGTTTCCAACCCATTCGCTGGCGCACATGCCTTCGAGGACGCCATGCGAGAAGCCGACGCCGGCCTCTACCGAGGCAAAGCCGCTGGACGCAACCGGATCGAATGGCCCCCAAGCGCTCACGAAAATCACCCCACCCAGAGCGCAAGCACATCCACAACGCGCCCGATCGACACGGTGGTCTAGCCAGAGTCCCGAGGCAATTGAGTCCCGGGAGTGCGCGGTAGGTGCGACCGCCCCACCTGGATCAGGTCAGCCCACCTCACGCAGCGACGCCCTGAGGATCTTGCCCACCGGTGACTTGGGCAGCTGCTCGCGGAACACGATCTGCCGCGGCACCTTGTAGGCCGTGAGCTGGGTACGGCAGTGGCGCTCCACGTCCTCGGCCGTGAGCGCCGGGCTGCGCGGCACGACGAAGGCGCGCACGGCCTCGCCGGTGCCGGCGTCGTGCACGCCGATGACGGCGGCCTCCGCGATGTCGGGGTGGGCGGCGAGCACGTCTTCCACCTCGTTGGGGTAGACGTTGAAGCCGGACACCAAAATCATGTCCTTCTTGCGGTCCACGATGCGGATGAAGCCGCCCTCCTCCAGTTGCGCGATGTCGCCCGTGTGCAGCCAGCCGTCCCGGATCGCGCTGGCACTGTCTTCCTGCGCATGCAGGTAGCCGGCCACGACCTGCGGCCCCTGTACCAGCAGCTCGCCGCGCTCGCCCTGGGGCAGATCGCGCCCCTGGTCATCGACGATGCGCACGCGGCAGCCCGGCATGGGCACGCCCACGGTGCCCAGGCGCGGCGTGGCCGAAGGCGGGTTGCACGAGACGATGCACGAGGTCTCGGTCATGCCATAGCCCTCCAGGATGGGGCAGACCACGGCCTGCCAGGCCTGCGCGGTCGAGCTGCGCAGGGCCGTGCCGCCCGAGAAAGCATAGCGCAGCTTCGGTGGATTGGCCTGGAACCAGGGCTCGGCCATCAGGCCGGCAAACAGCGTGTCCACGCCGGCGGTCCACTGCACATCGAACTGCTCGAAGGTCTTTTGCAGGTTGGACATGGGGCGCGGGCTGGGCACCAGCAGGTTGCGTGCACCGACCTCGAAGAACACCAGGAAGTTCACCATGAAGGCGAACACGTGGTACATGGGCAGCACGGTGAGCATGGTCTCGCCCTGCTTCGGCCCGTCGTAGGCGTCCAGGAAATCGCGCGTGATGTGCAAGGTGGCCAGGATGTTGCCGTGCGTGATCACCGCCCCCTTGCTGCGCCCGGTGGTACCGCCCGTGTACTGGTACACCGCCACGGGGTGGCTGCGGTGTTCGACGGGCGCCAGCGCCTGGCCGCGCACCAGCGCATCGGCCATGCGCGGCAACGGCGCTGCGGCGGGGTCGGCAGGCCCGGCCATCTTGGCGCGGATGGCCGATGCCACCGGTTCCTCAAAGAAGTCCCACAGGCTGGCGGTGATCACGGGCAGGCCCAGCGCCTCGGCCACAGGCTGTGCCACCGGCAGGAACAGGTCGCACACCAGCAGCAGCTTGGCGCCGCTGTCTTCGAGCTGCAGGCGCAGCTCGCGCCCGGTGTACAGCGGGTTCACGTTGGTCACGATGAGCCCGGCCTTCCACGCACCGAACACCGCAATCGGGTAGTGCAGGCAGTTGGGCATCTGCAACGCGAGCACATCGCCTGCCTGCAGCCCTTGCTCGCGCACCAGCCAGGCGGCAAAGGCGTCCGACAGCGCATCGACCTCTCGAAAGCTGCGAACCACATTCGCGCCCGTGGGCAGCACGAAGGTGAAGGCGGGCTGGTCCCCATGGTCGGTGGCGGCCTGCGTGGCCAGGTGCGCGGCATTGGCGGGCAGTGCCGCCAGGTCCAACTGGTAGTTGCGCAGGGCCTCGGGGTAGGACCCTTCCCAGGGCGAGGACGCTGGCGGTGCGGCGGTGGCGGTCATGGGCTTGTCTCCTGTCTCTTTTTTTATGAACGCATCAGGCCTTGGCTTTAAAAGCCGGCAGCTTGTCACCCAACCGCGCGCCCATCTCCGCGCCCAGCGCCTGCAGGCCGCTCAGGGGGCGCACCATGACTTCGAACTCCGTGATCTGGCCCTGCTCGTTGAAGCGCACCAGGTCGATCCCCTTGAGCTGCTTGTCGCCCACGCGGGCGCTGAACTCCAGCACGATGTTCAGGCCGTCGTCGGTGGCCAGCTGGCGGTGGTAGGTGAAGTCTTCGAACACCTGGATCACGGTGGACAGGGCCAGCATCAGCGCCGGGGCCGAGGTGTAGGCCGTATTCGCCATGGGCGAGCGGAACACCGCATCGGGGTGCACGATGGAGAGCAGGTTCGACAGGTCGCGGCTGGCCACCATGTGGTGCCAGGTGTCGAGCGAGCGGGCAACGGCGGGGTGGATGTTCTTCGGGGCTTCGGTCATGGGATGTCTCCTCGGGTGGTTCTCAACAAAATCAGATCGCGGCTGCGAGCGTCGTGCCCTGCAGGATGGCGCGCTTGGCATCGAGCTCGGCGGCCACGTCGGCACCGCCGATGAGGTGGGCGCTCTGCCCTGCGGCCACGAGGGCGTCGTACAGTTGGCGCAGCGGCTCCTGCCCGGCGCAGACCACGATGTGGTCCACGTCCAGCACCTGGGGCGCGCCGCCGTCGATGCGGATGTGCAGGCCGGCGTCGTCCACGCGCTCGTAGGCCACGCCCGAGCTCATGCCCACATTGCGCGCCTTCAGCGAGGTGCGGTGGATCCAGCCCGTGGTCTTGCCCAGCTGGTCGCCCACCTTGCTGCTCTTGCGCTGCAGCAGGTGCACCTGGCGCGCGGGCGCCTCCACCTGGGCGGCGCGCAGGCCGCCAGCCTGGGCATAGGCGGTGTCGATGCCCCATTCGTCGTTGAACTTGGCGGGCGCCAGGGCGCCGCTCTCGCCCTCGTGCGTGAGGTACTCGCCCACGTCGAAGCCGATGCCGCCCGCGCCGATCACGGCCACGCGCTGGCCCACGGGCTGCTTGTCGCGCAGCACGTCCAGGTAGCTCAGCACCTTGGGGTGGGTGATGCCCTCGATGTCGGGCGTGCGCGGCCGGATGCCGGTGGCCACCACCACCTCGTCATAGCCCTGGCCGGCCAGTTCCTGCGCGGCCACGCGGGTGTTCAGGCGCACCTCCACACCATGCAGCTCCAGCTGGCGGCGGTAGTAGCGCAGGGTTTCGTAGAACTCTTCCTTGCCCGGCACCTGCTTGGCGATGTTGAGCTGGCCGCCGATCTCGCTGCCCGCATCGAACAGCACCACCGCATGGCCGCGCTGCGCGGCCGTGACGGCAAAGCTCAGGCCGGCCGGACCGGCGCCGACCACGGCGATGCGCTTCTTGGCAGCGGTGGGGGCGATGACCAGTTCCGTCTCGTGGCAGGCACGCGGGTTGACCAGGCAACTCGTGATCTTGCCGCCAAAGGTGTGGTCCAGGCAGGCCTGGTTGCAGGCGATGCAGGTGTTGATCTCGTCGGCCCGACCCTGGCGCGCCTTGCGCACGAAGTCGGCATCGGCCAGCAGCGGCCGCGCCATCGACACCATGTCGGCGCAGCCCCCGGCCAGCAGGCGCTCGGCCACCTCGGGCGTGTTGATGCGGTTGGAGGTGATGAGCGGTATGCCCACCTGCCCCATTACCTGCTTCGTCACCCACGCATAGGCCGCGCGCGGCACCTTGGTGGCGATGGTGGGGATGCGCGCCTCGTGCCAGCCGATGCCGGTGTTCAGGATGGTGGCGCCCGCCGCCTCGATGGCCTGGGCCAGCTGTATCACCTCGGCCAGCGTGGAGCCGCCCTCCACCAGGTCGAGCATGGACAGGCGGTAGATGATGATGAAGTTCGGGCCCACGCGCTCACGCGTGCGCCGCACGATCTCGACCGGAAAGCGCATGCGGTTGGCATAGCTGCCGCCCCATGCGTCGTCGCGCTGGTTGCTGCGCGGGGCGATGAACTCGTTGATCAGATAGCCCTCGGAGCCCATGACCTCTACGCCGTCGTAGCCCGCGTGCTGGGCCAGTGCGGCGCAGCGCGCGAAGTCCTCGATGGTCTGCTCCACCTCGTCGGCCGTGAGCGCATGCGGCACATGGGGGTTGATGGGGGCACGCAGGGCACTGGGCGCCACCAGGTCGCGGTGGTAGGCGTAGCGGCCGAAGTGCAGGATCTGCATCGCGATCTTGCCGCCCTCGGCATGCACGGCCTGCGTCACCTTGCGGTGCTGCTCTGCCTCGTGCTCGTTGACCAGCATGGCCCCGCCCTGCATGGGCCGGCCGCGTTCGTTGGGCGCAATGCCGCCCGTGACGATGAGCCCCACCTCGCCGCGCGCCCGCTCGGCATAGAAGGCCGCCATGCGCTCGAAGCCGTTGGCCACTTCTTCGAGCCCCACGTGCATGGAGCCCATGAGCACGCGGTTCCTGAGCGTGGTGAAGCCCAGGTCCAGCGGGGCATGCAGGTGCGGGTAGGGGCTGCTGCCCAGCGGGGCCACAGCGGGTTTGAGGACAGCACTCATCGGGGGTCTCCTTTGTGTTTATGCAACCAGTTGCACAAATATAGCCGCGCAGCCGCGTTTATGCAACTGGTTGCAGAAACGGTGAAAGCATGTTCCGATTCAGGCAAGATCGGGTGTCCTGAATTCCCGGCTGCCTACCTGCTCCCGTCCGATGTCCCTGCCCCATGCCCTTCTCACCGCCCTGGTCGAGCACCCGTG
The DNA here is from genome assembly GCF_000276605.1 of Acidovorax sp. CF316. Taxonomy (GTDB): domain Bacteria; phylum Pseudomonadota; class Gammaproteobacteria; order Burkholderiales; family Burkholderiaceae_C; genus Acidovorax. Next base: position 7,368 of record NZ_AKJX01000114.1, read on the forward strand.
CTCGGGCTCGGAGCTTGCCGAGCGCTTCGACAAGTCCATCGGCTACTTCTGGCACGCCACGCACCAGCAGATCTACCGCGAGCTGGCGCGGCTTGAAGAAGCGCTCTGGATCGAGGCCCTGCCGGCCGAAACGGGCCGCGGCCGCAAGCGCCAGTTCCGACTGCTGCCTGCGGGCCGCAAGGAGCTGCGCCGCTGGATCGCCGAGCAGAACGACCCCACGCCCCTGCGCGACGAACTCATGGTGCGCCTGCGCGCCGAGGCCGCCGTCGGCCCCACGGGGCTGGAGAAGGAAATCGCCCGCCTGCAGGCCATGCACCAGGACAAGCTGGCCATCTACCAGCGCATCGAGCAGCGCGACTTCGTGGGCAAGGAATTGAGCCGCGAACGCCGCCTGCAGCACCTGGTGCTCAAGGCCGGCATCCTGCAGGAAGAGCTGTCGCTGGCGATCTCGAAAGAGGCACTGGAGATACTGGGCGCGCCGTCGACCTCGCAGTCCTGAGGGCGTTCGGCGCGGTCCTTGCGTGCTGCCAAAGGCTGCGCGAAGTGCGGACCACGGCATCTGCGCATAAGTGTTAACCCTTGCACGTCCATACAACTGCATCTATCCGGAGATCTCGGGCGTATCAGCCCCTGAGCTATTGCGCTCACGGCCGAATACCCACGAGGAGATCTCCATGCGAATCAGGAAACTCAGTCTGTTGGCGCTTGCAGCGCTTGCCGCCTGCACGGCAGGCGTCAGCCTGGCGTCCAGCCACCGAGAGGCGCCCTTCATCACCACCCAGCCCAAGGTCGATGGTGCGGACTTTTACCTCTTCAACAGCTACGAGGCGGGGCGTGGCGGTTTCGTCACCATGATCGCCAACTACCTGCCGCTGCAGGACCCCTATGGCGGGCCCAACTACTTCAGCCTGGACCCGAATGCGCTGTACGAGATCCACATCGACAACAACGGTGATGCGGCGGAAGATATCACCCTGCAGTTCCGCTTCAAGAACACGCTGAACAACGGTGGGGCCGGCATCACCCTGGACATCGGCCCGGACGGTGCCCGCAAGAAAGTGGCCATACCGCTGCGCAATGCCGGCGGGATCACGGGCGCGGCGGCAGACCCGGTGTCCTACCGCGAAGAGTACGAGATGTTCATCGTGCGTGGCGACCGGCGCACCGGCAAGCGCGAACAGATCACCATGGCCGGTGGAGGCACCACATTCACCAAGCCCATCGACTACATCGGCGAGAAGTCGCTGGGCAACGCCGCCGCCTACGACGCCTATGCCGGCAAGTACGTGTACGGCATCAACGTGCCCGGCTGCGCCACGCCGGGCAAGGTGTTCGTGGGCCAGCGGCAGGACCCCTTCCCGGTGTCGCTGGGCACCATCTTCGACCTCGTGAATGCCCCTGCCGCCGTGATCACCAGCGAGTCGAATGCGGCGGCCTTCGGCGCGGGCCAGATCGCCAGCAAGAACGTGACCTCGCTCGCCGTCGAGATGCCCACCGCTTGCCTGACCGCCGCATCGGGCGAGAAGGTCATTGGCGGCTGGACCACCGCTAGCTTGCGCCAGGCGCGCGTGCTCAACGGCAAGCCCGACTCCGGCCTGCAGGCCAGCGAGAAGGCCGGCGGCGCCTGGACCCAGGTGTCGCGCCTGGGCATGCCCCTGGTGAACGAAGTCGTCATCGGCCTCAAGGACAAGGACAAGTTCAACGCTTCCCGCCCCAAGGACGATGCCGCCAACTTCGCGGACTATGTGACCCACCCCACGCTGCCGGCCCTGGTCCAGGTGCTGTTCGGCGCGCAGGCTCCCACCAACTTCCCGCGCACGGACCTGATGACGGCCTTCCTCACGGGCCTGCCCACCGTCAACCGCCCGGGCAACATCACGGCACTGGGTACCGGTGGGCCTTTGGCGGAAATGCTGCGCCTGAATACCGGCATTGCGGCCACGCCGGCCAGCGCGCAGAACTCGCTGGGCGTGGTGGCGGGCGATGCCGCCGGCTTCCCCAACGGGCGCCGCCTGGGCGATGACGTGGTCGACGTCTCGCTGCGCGTGGCCATGGGTGCGCTGTGCACCTTGACCGGTGCGACCGATGCGCTCAAGGTGGGTTGCAAGCCCGCCGATGCGCCTGCCGGCGCGGTCGAGTTCGTGGACGGCGCACGCACCAAGGCGACCGACTACAAGACCGCCTTCCCGTACGTGAACACGCCGCTGCCTGGCGCCAAGAACTTCTGATGCGAGGGATGCACACCATGCCCAACACCAAGATGCAAAAGGCCGCCCTGGTGGCCGTGGGAGCGATGGCGCTGACGGCCTGTGGCGGCGGCGGCAGTGACAACGCCGGGCCCGATGGCGGCGCCGGCGCGGTGAACGCCTTTGCCTACACCCAGCCGATTGCGGCCAGCGTGCAGGACGCGGCCGAACCCGTGGCCGTGGACCAACTGGTGCTGTCCACCAGCGATACCGACGAGCCAGACACCCGTCTGTGACGTTGCCAGGGGCGGTGGCCGCATGCTCGTGCATGCGGCCACCGCCTGCTGCGCGCTTACCCCTTCACACCTGCGGACTCCCATGACACACCCTGCCCGCCTTTTCTGGGGGATCGGCCTTGCCCTGTGCTGCCTGGGAACGGCCGCCGCCGTGCAAGAGCTGCGTCCCGCGTCAGATACCGAGGTGATCGAGGTGCTGCCCGAGCGGGTCAGCCTCGCACCGGCTACGCCACAGGCCGCCGCGACCGCTGCGCGCCGCTGGATCACCCTGGCCCGCGAGACCGCCGACCCCCGCTACCTGGGCCGCGCCCAGGCCGTGCTGGCCCTGTGGTGGGGCAAGCCCGACGCGCCGCCCGAACTGGCGGTGCTGCAGGCCACGGTGGAGCAAAGCCGCCATGAATTCGATGCCGCGCGCACGACATTGAAGCGCGCCCTGCAGGCCGACCCTGCCCAGGTGCAGGGCTGGCTGACCCTGGCCACGCTGGAGCGGGTGGCCGCCCGCTATGCCGAATCCGAGACCGCCTGCCGCAACGTGGCGCGCCATGGGGCTGCGCTGCACGCCACGGCCTGCCTGCTCGAAAGCCGCTCGCTGCAGGGCCAGAGCGACGCGGCACGCAGCGGCTTCACAACACTCATCGGACAGGCAGCGGATCCGGCTGGCCGTGCCTGGCTGCTGTCGCTGCTGGCCGAGAGCGAGGAACGCGCCGGCCGCGACGATGCGGCCGATGCCGCCTACCGCAGCAGCCTGGCTGCGGCGCCCGACGGGTACACCGCCCTGGCCCATGCCGACCTGCTGCTGCGCCTGGGCCGCCCGGCCGCCGCCTTGGATGTGCTCAAGGCCCAGCCCACCAGCGACGCCGTGCTGTTGCGCCGCGCCCAGGCCCTGCGGCTCATGGGCAAGACCGTGCAGTCACAGGCCCTGGCCACCGAACTGCAGGCCCGGTTCGCGGCCCTTGCGGCACGCGGCGAAGCCCTGGATGCCCACGCCCGAGAACGCTCGCTGCTGGCGCTGTGGCTGCAGGGCCAGCCCCGGGAGGCCTGGCATGCCGCGCAGGCCAACCTGGCCTTGCAGAAAGAGCCGCTGGACTGGTGGCTGGCGCTGCAGACCTCCGAGCAATCCGGCGACGCCGCCGCCCACCGAACGGTGGTGGAGAGCTTTCAACGCACGGGCCTGCAGGACGCGCGCCTGGCCCGCTGGCAAGCACGGGGAGGCAAGTGATGCACCCGCCACGGATCCCACGAACGACCTGCGCGCTGCGTTGGGTGGCGATGGCCGGAGCCCTGGCCGCCGCCTGCGCCGCAGCGCCCAGCGCCTGGGCGCACAAGGCCAGCGATGCCTACCTGCGGGTGACTGGCGCCGGCGGCGCCGAACCCGCCGCGCGCACCGATGCCGTGGCGCTGCAGCTTTCGCTGGCGCTCAAGGACGTGGATGCCGCGCTGGACCTGCTCGATGCCGACGGCAACCGCCAGCTCACCTGGGGCGAGATCAAGCAGGCCACGCCTGCGGTGGCCGCCTGGGTGGACCAGGGCATCCGCTGGCAGTGTGGCGATGCCGTGCTGGCCCCCGCGTGGCGCTTCGAGGCACTGGAACAGCGCACCGACGGCCGCTACCTGCGCATGGCGGCTGCACTCGACTGCGGAGCCACACAAGCGCTGGCGCTGGACTACCGCCTGATGCAGGGCATCGACCCCACGCACCGCCTGCTGGTCAGCGGGCAACTGGGTGGACAGCCGCTGGCCGCCGTGCTGGCACCCGACGGCCGCTCGCGCACTGACCTGCGCGCGGTGGGCGGCAGCACGGCCACACCCGAGGCTGCAACGGCCCGCAGCGGCCCGGCCACGCTGCTGCACTTTGTCTCGGAGGGCGTACACCACATCCTCGAAGGCTATGACCACCTGGCCTTTCTGCTGGCCCTGCTGCTGCCGATCACGCTGCTGCGCCGCCAGGGCGCGGCGCAGGCCACGGCGGCCCCCGGGCCGTGGGGCGGCCTCAAGGCGCTGCTGCTCACCGTGACCAGCTTCACGCTGGGCCATTCGGTCACGCTGGTGCTGGCAGGCCTGGGCTGGGTCACCGTCTCGGGCAACTGGGTCGAGCCGGCGATTGCCATCAGCATCGGCGTCTCGGCATTGCTCAACCTGTTCCCGGTGAAGGGGCTGCGCAGCGATCTGCTGGCGCTGTGCTTTGGCCTGGTGCATGGACTGGGGTTCTCGGGCGCGTTGGTCGAGGCCGGCGTCTCTGGCGGCCTGCTGGTCTGGGCGCTGGCGGGGTTCAACCTCGGGGTGGAGGCCGGGCAGCTCATGGTCGTCGCAGTCTGGTGCGGCGCCTCCCTGCTGCTGGCACGCTGGTCGGGCTACCGCACCGTGGTGGTCAAGGGCGGCTCGGTGGCACTGATCGTGCTCTCGCTGTACTGGACGGTGCAGCGCATGGCGTTCTCTGGCTGAGGGTGGGCCGGGAGCCTGCGCGGCAGGACTCCTGGACAATGAAAAGGCAGACATGAAGAAGAAAAAGCGCTCTCGCACGGCAACGCCGCGCCCCCTGGCGCTCGGCATTCTGGTGGCCAGCATGGCCACCACGGCGGCCTGGGCCCAACAACAGCCCACGCACCTGCCCGAGGTCGATGTGCGCGGCCCCAGGGACGTGACCATCGGCCTGGCCGACAGCGCCAGCGAGGGTGCGGTGGAGCGGGAGTCGTTCCAGGCGCGTCCCAAGCTGCGGCCCGGCGACATCGTCGAGGCCGTGCCCGGGGTGGTGGCCACCCAGCACTCGGGGGATGGCAAGGCCAACCAGTATTTTCTGCGCGGCTTCAACCTGGACCACGGCACCGACTTCTCGGTCACAGTGGACGGCATGCCGGTCAACATGCCCACGCACGGCCACGGCCAGGGTTTTGCCGACCTGAACTTCCTGATTCCCGACCTGGTCTCGGGCGTGCGCTACCGCAAAGGGCCCTACTTCGCCGACAGCGGCGACTTCTCCGTGGCGGGCAGCGCCTCGCTCGACTACGTGAGCGCGCTCGATGCTCCGTTCGCCGAGGTGACCCTGGGGCCCAACCACCTGCGCCGCCTGCTGGCGGCCGGCTCGCGCACCCGGGACGACCAGACCTGGCTGGGCGCCATCGAGCTCGAAGGCAACGACGGCCCCTGGGACGTGCCCGAGCGCCTGCGCAAGATCAACGCCGTGGTGCGCTATGCGCAGGGCTCCCCCAGCCGGGGCTTCAGCGTGACCGGCATGGCCTACCGCAACCGCTGGAACGCCACCGACCAGATCCCCGAGCGCCTGATCGACAGCGGCGAGCTGCCGCGCTTCGGCTCGCTCAACCCCACCGACGGCGGCAGCACCCGGCGCCTGAGCCTGTCAGGCAAATGGTTCGACAAGGGGCCCGAGGGCCAGACCCAGATCAGCGCCTATGCCATCGACTACCGCTTCGACCTGTTCTCCGACTTCACCTACTTCCTGCGCGACCCGGTCAACGGTGACCAGTTCGAGCAGTCCGACCGGCGCCGCGTGCTCGGCGCCCAGGCCTCGCACAGCCTGCCCAACCGGATCGCCGGCCTGGACGGTGTATTGAGCATTGGCGCACAGTGGCGCGGCGACCGCATCGCCGAGGTGGGCCTGTACAACACGGCCGTCCGCCAGCGCCTGTCCACCGTGCGCAATGACCGGGTATCGCAGGACATGCTGTCGGTGCATGTGCAGCAGTTCGTGAGCTTCACCGAGGGCCTGCGCGGCTACGCGGGCTTGCGCGGCGACCTGCTGCACTACGACGTGCAGGGCCGCGAGGCCGTGTACGGCGCAGCCAACAGCGGCAGCGGCCACGACGCACTCGTGAGCCCCAAGGCCGGGCTGGCCTGGGCCATCACCCCCGTGCATGAGCTGTACCTGAACATGGGCGTGGGCTCGCACAGCAACGACGTGCGTGGCGCCACCATCCAGACCGATCCGCAAAGCGGGCTGCCGGCCGAGCGCGTGCCTGCGCTGGTCAAGGGCGTTGGCAGCGAGATCGGCTGGCGCTACCAGCCTGGCGACGACCTGACCATCACCACGGCGCTGTGGCAGCTCAAGCTCGATTCCGAGCTGGTGTATGTGGGCGATGCAGGCACCACCGAGCCGGGCCGCGCCAGCTACCGGCGCGGCATCGAGACCACCGTGCGCTGGAAGCCCCACGCCCGCTGGCGCCTGGAAGCCGATGCCGCCGTATCACGCGCGCGCTTTCGCGGGCAGGCGCCCGAGGGCGAAGGCAACTACGTGGACAACGCACTTGAGCGCGTGCTGGCCGTGGGCGCGGTCTACACCCAGGGCCCGCTGACCGCCTCGCTGCGCCTGCGCTATATGGGGCCGCGCGCGCTGGACACGCTCAACTCCGTGCGCTCGCGTGCCAACACGGTGCTCAATGCCGGCGTGCGCTATGCGATAAGCAAGCAGCTCACCCTGGGCCTGGACGTGTTCAATCTGGCCGGCAAGAAGGGCAACGACATCGAGTACCTCTACGCATCGTGCACGGCAGGCGAAGCGGCGCGCGGTGACTGCACGGGCGGCGGCATCGAAGGCCGCCATGTGCACCCCATGGAGCCACGCAGCGCGCGGCTCAGTGCGCGCTGGACATTCTGACTGTGCAGCGCCCGCTCAAACAGCGACCCGCGGCAGCATCACGGTGATCCGCGTCGTGTTGGACTCGTCCGACACATCGAGTTCAATGCTGCCGTTCTGGGCCTGTACGAGCAACTGCGCGGAGTAGGTGCCCAGGCCCGTGCCATCGGCCTTGCCCGAGGTCACGAACTTGTCGAAGAAGCGGCTGCGGATGGCCACCGGCACGGCACCGGTGTTGCTGATGGCGATGCGCAAGGGGTCCTGGTCCTGCAGCTGCACGGAGACGCGGGAGTCGGTCGGCGCGGCTTCGCAGGCGTTCTTCAGCAGGTTCTGGAAGACCGAGTAGCACAGGGTGGCATCCGCCAGCGCCAGGGGCGGCTCCTCCCCCACCGCCACGTCCGCATCCACCGCGATGGACAGGCCTTTCTCGGCAAAGGTCACGCGGTTCATCTCGGCGATGCGGCGCAGCAGCTCCCCGATGCGCACGGGTTTCGCGTGCAGAACGAAGCGGCCGGATTCGATCTTGTACAGCTCGGACGACAGGTTGATCATGTTGAGCACCTGCATCACGCTTTCTTCCATCAGGCGCAACTGCTCGACCTGGCGGCGCCCGACCGAGTCGTCCTCGATCAGCGCCTGCACCAGGCCCAGCGCCCCGGCCAGCGGCGCCTTGATGTCGTGCCGGGTGATGCGCTCGACGTCCTCGCGCAGTTGGGCGGTTTCGACCATGCTGTCGAACTCGGCCTGCAGGTCCTTGCGCAGCTGCACGTAGCGCATGAAATTGCGCACACGCGGCTTGAGCGTTTCGGGATCGATGGGCTTGGTGATGAAGTCCACGGCGCCCAGGTCGAGCCCCCGGATGCGCGCATCGGCCGATGCCATGGCGGTGACGAAGATGATGGGAATGGTCTCGGACGTGGGGTGCTCGCGCATCAGCCGGGCGACCTCGAAGCCATCCATGCCGGGCATCATGATGTCCAACAGCACCAGGTCGGGAGGGTCGTTGGATGTCAGCACCTCCATCGCCTTGGCACCTGTCTGCGCCAGCCGCACCCGGTATTCGCCCTTGAACAGCTGGGACAGCAGCAGCAGGTTGTCGGGGGTGTCGTCCACGATCAGTATCGTCGGTCGGGCAGCCTCCTGCGGCTCGGCGGATGGCGCGCCGGCAGCACCCTGTGCAGGCAAGGCCTGCGCTGGCATTCCCTCCCCCGCAAAGCTGCCAGGGCCGCGGGGCTTCCATTGCAAGGCCTTTTCCAGGCGCTGCGCCAGCTGCTTGGGCGAGTAGGGCTTGAGCAGCATGGAGGTCACGCCCATCGCGATGGCCTCTTCCACGCGCTTGCGCTCCGCCTCGGCGGTGATCAGTACGAAGGGGATCGCAAACAGCTTTTCGTCCGCGCGCATGGCCTGCAGCAGCTCCACGCCCGTCATCACGGGCATGTTCCAGTCCGACAGCACCACGTCGAAGTGCTGGCCCTTGAGCAGGCGCAGCGCTTCGGCCCCGTTGCGCGCGGACTCGATGCGCTCCACCCCCATTTGCCGCAGCTGGTTGATGGTGACCTTGCGCATAGCCTCGAAATCGTCCACCACCAGGCAGCGCGCGCCCTGGCCGATGGTCGACGCATTGGAAACCGTGAAATGGCTCATGGTGCCTGCCCCCCCTCAACTTGCCGGGCAGGGCCGGCAGCAGCCCCTGCGGCGTCTTCACCCACAAAACGCTGAATGCCCACGGCCACGATGGGCTCCATGTCCATCAGCAACAGACGGTGCTCCTGGCTGAACGGCTCGGTCAGGGCCAGCTCGATGATGGCCGAGACGCGCCCTGCTTGCTTGATGGGCAACAGGTAGATTGCGGCGGGAGTGCAATGCCCCAGGCCCGACTGGATGCGCAGGTAGTCCGCCCCCGGGGCCTCGATGAGCACGGGCTCGCCCGTGGCGGCGCAGCGCTCGATCATGCCGGCCGTCGTCGGCCATTCCGACAGGGTCTGCTGCGCCGTCGCCCCCGATCCCGCATAGTGGGCCAGCGCGCGGACGCTGCGGTCTTCGTCCACCAGCACCATCAGCGCCTGCCCCATGGGCAGCTGCCGCGCCAGTTCCCGCAGAACGATGCGCGCAAAGGCCGCCAGCGTGCCCACCTGTTGCAGCGCGAGCAACAGGTCCGACACGGCGCGCCGCCGGCTGGCATCGCGGGTCAACTGGTCGTGGCTCTGCTGCAGGGCCTTGAGCGTCAGTTGGTGCCGGCCCGCCTCGCGCCGCAGCCGCGTGGCCCAGAACAGCATCGCCAGCAACACCCCGGAAAGGCCCGTCCCCAAGGGGATGATCCAGGCCATCCACAGCTCGCGCCATCTCCCGTCGTCATCGAACGACGCGAAGAACAACTGGTATTCCATCAGCGACACCCCGTACCTGCGGCGCCAGGAGACATCCAGGTTCGACCCCACGCGCCGGCTGTCGTTGAAATAGCGCTGCAGCGCCCGCTCCAGATCTGCGGCGGCGAAGGCAATGCCCCAACCCGCAGTGGTGGCCTCGCCGACCGCAAACAGTACGTCCAGGTTGTCGAGGTCGTTGCGCACCCAGTGGAAGGCCGATTCGGCCGCAATCACGGTGAAGTCCGCCCGGCGCTGCGCCACCGCCTGCATGGACTGATCGGTGGGGGCAGTCTCGATGACAACGGGCGCGCTTTCCCCAAGGCCGGCGTTGAATCCCTGCAACCACCCTTCGTAGGCCGTCCCGGCCTGGACCGATGCCTTGCGCCCGGCGAGATCGGCCTCGCTGCGCAAAACGGAGCGCATCTCGGGCCGTGCGACGACGACATTGCGTGTGGCGAAGTACGGCACCAGGGTCATCTTGGTCTTGCGCCAGTCGGTGATGTGCAGGTCGTTGGGGTACAGGTCGCACTTTCCCGTGGCCAGCAGCGCGGCTTCGTAGCGCTCGCCCTGCACGGTCACGCCCTGTGCGTTGTGGAACTGCTGGTCCCACCGGGCAAGCGTCACCGTGCGGGCCTCAACACCCAGGTAGCGCGCAAAATCTTCGCCATCCAACCGGTAGTTGTCGGCGCTGGACCCTGCCACACAGATGCGCAGCTCGCGGCTGCGCTCGATCTCCTGCAGCGTGCGGCCGAAGGCGCTGCCCGCTGCCAGTGTGAAGGCCAGAAACCAGGCAATGGATTGCATGCGCGAGCCCTTTGGCGGCACTCAGCCGGGGTGCGCAGGGGCCAGGGCCCCCAGCGCCTCCAGAGCGCGATCGAAATCGATGCGCTCGATGGCCCGGTTCACGGCAGACAGGGCATCGGCAAGCGGGTCACCATCCGCGGCCAGCCGTGCCACCAGGGCTTCCAGCACGTCGCCCGCGTCCGCGTCGCTGTCCCCCAGCAGCTTGCGCAAACGCGCCAGCAAGGCCTCGCTCTCGGCGGAACGCGCCACGGCAGCGGCAGGTGCGGCCTGCACGGTGCCGGCTGCGGTGCCCAGGCCGGACGCCTGCAATGCCTCGATCAATGGACGCAACAGCGCATCCACCTCGGCCAGCAGTTGCCCGGCCACCGGCGCCCGCGCCCCGTTGGCACCTTCCGCCTCCAGCGCCCCCGCGGCCGATGCGAGCTGCCGGGCACCGATGGTGCCTGCCGCGCCCTTGAGGGTGTGGGCCAGCCGCGTAGCCAGCGGCCAGTCGCCCTGCTGCAAGGCATCAGCGGCGGTTTGGCCGAATCCGGTGTATTCCTCGAGGAACATGCCCAGCAGGCGCCGGTACAGTCGCCGGTCGTTCTGAACGATGCCGAGCCCTACGGCCTGGTCCACTCCAGGCAACTGCGGCAGGTCGGGATCGGCCGCCTTGACGCCTTGGCCGGGAACCTGGCCGTGCACTGCAATGGCAGAAGCCGCAGTGGCGGGCACGGCCGGCTGGATCCAGCGCGCCATGCAGGCAAACATCTCCTCCACGCGCAGGGGCTTGGGGATGTGGTCCACCATGCCGGCCTCGATCACCTTCTCCCGGTCACCGGCCATGGCGTTGGCCGTCATGGCGATGATGGGCAGGTCGGCGAACTGCGGCAGCGAGCGCAGGTGGCGGGTGGCTGTGTAGCCGTCCATCACGGGCATCTGGCAATCCATGAGCACACCGTCGAACCGGGGGTCCGCAGCGAGCAGGTCCAGCGCCTCCTGGCCGTTGTTGGCCAGCACCACTTCAATGCCCGCCTGGCGCAGCAGCTCCATGGCCAGTTCCTGGTTGAGTGCATTGTCTTCAACCAGCAGCACGCGCGCACCCTTGAGCTGCTGCAGGTGCTCGGTCTGGCCCTGGGCCCGGCTCGCCACCCGGTCCGACACCACGCGCCCGCGGCCCAGCGCTTCGCCCACGGCCTCGAGCAGCGTCGAAGCCGTGACCGGCTTGGTAAGCACTGCGTTCACCCTGGCGCCCCGGCTGTGCACCGCGTTCATGGCCTCTTCGCGGCCGAAGGCGGTCACCATGATCACCGCCGGGGCGGCGCCCCCCTTAAGTGCCTGCATGCGGCGCACGGTCTCGGCGCCATCCATGCGGGGCATCTTCCAGTCCATCAGCACCAGGTCGTAGGCCAGCGAGCGGCTGTCGGCGCCCTCCACCATGCGCAGCCCTTCCTCGCCATCGCGGGCCGTGTCCACCTCCAGGCCGAAGCGGCGCGCCATGGTCGACAGGATCTCGCGGGCGGTGGCGTTGTCATCGACCACCAGTACGCTCAGGCCCAGCAGTTCATTGGCGTCGAACATCCGCCGGGGCATGGGCTGCGCCTGCAGGCCGAAATGCACAAGGAAGTGGAAGGTCGAGCCCTGCCCCACCGTGCTCTCCACCCAGATGCGCCCCTGCATCATTTCCACCAGGGTCTTGGAGATCGCCAGACCGAGGCCCGTGCCCCCATAGCGGCGGGTGGTGGAGCTGTCGGCCTGGCTGAACGACTGGAACAGCCGGGCGCACTGCTCGGGCGTCATGCCGATGCCCGAGTCCTTGACCCAGAAGTGCAGCTCGACCTCACCACCGGGCTCGCCCTGCTGGCCAATCAGCTCGATCCCCAGCACGATCTCTCCCTGCTCCGCGAACTTCACTGCATTGCTGCCCAGGTTGGCCAGGATCTGGCCCAGGCGCAGCGGATCACCGACCAGCGCGGTGGGCACGTCGTCTGCGGTGCTGAACAGCAGCTCCAGCCCCTTGTCCTCGGCCTTCATGCCGATCAGGTTGGCCACGTGGTCGAGCACATCCTCCAGGCGGAAATCGACCTGCTCCATGGACATCTTGCCGGCTTCGATCTTGGAGAAGTCGAGGATGTCGTTGATGATGCCCAGCAGGCTCTCGGCCGCCCGGTTGACCTTCTCGATGTAGTTGCGCTGCTTGTTGTCCAGCGCCGTCTGCAGGGCCAGGTGCGACATGCCGATGATGGCGTTCATCGGCGTGCGGATCTCGTGGCTCATGTTGGCCAGGAACTCGCTCTTGGCGCGGGTCGCGTCCTCCGCCATTTCCTTGGCCCGCCGGATGTCCTCTTCCGACTTCTTGCGGTCCGTCACGTCGAAGGCAATGCTGCACAGGCCGGAAATCTCCTCTCCCTGGCGCATCGGCACCTTGGTGACCTGGAAGTGGCGCTCTTCGCCATCCTCGCCCGCCACCTCTTCGGTGACCAGGAGCTGCCCTGCCTCCAGGGCCTGCATGTCCAGTGCATGGTAGGACTGGCCGCGCCCGGACGGGTGCACATCGATGGCCGAGTGCCCCAGCACCTGCGCCCGCGCCAGGCCGGTCGCACGCTCCCAGTCGGAGTTCACGTAGGTGTAAGCGCCCTGCACATCCTTGACGTAGATGGCGGAGTTGATGTTTTCCAGCACGGCCTCCATGAACTGGCGGCTGCGCTGCACTTCCTGCTCGGCCTCCTTGCGCCCGGTCACGTCCAGCAGCATCCACACCGTGCCCTTGTCCAGGTCGCCCGGGTCGATGGCCGCGCCGCTGATCTGACACCAGAAGCGCGTGCCATCGGCCCGCACCAGTTCCTCCTCGCGGTGGTGTTTTTCGCCGCGGGACAGCTGCTCGTTGATTTCGCTGAGTCCTTGCTTGAAGGCTTCTTCGGTCGCATACCAGGAACGGGGGGACTGGCCCAGTTGCCCGGTGCCGAACAGGGCGTCGAGCTGGCTGTTGCCGCGCACGACAACACGGTCCCTGATGAAGGCGATGCCCAGCGTGGTGGCCTCGAACATCGCGGTCTGCTCGGCGTTGGCCTGGCGCATGGCCTCCTGGGACTTCTTGTGCTCGGTGATGTCGGTGGCAATGCCGCAGATGCCGTAGATCTCACCGGCCTCGTTGACCAGCGGTGTCTTCGTGGTCATGAACGAACGCCGCTCCGTGCCGTCGGCGTTGGGAATGATCTCCTCGTAGGTGATGGCCTCCCCCCCGTTCAGCACCCGGCCCTCCACCGCAACGATCTTGTCGGCCATGTCCCTGGGCCACAGGTCGTGCGCGCTCTTTCCAAGCACTTCGCTCTCGCTGACGCCCATGTATTTCGCATAGGTTGCATTCAGCAACTGGTAGCGGCCTTCGCGGTCCTTGAGGGTGATGATGGAACCGATGCTGTCCACCAGGGTACGGATCTGGCGCTGGCTGTTGCGCACTTCCTGCTCCACCCGGTTGCGCTCGGTCACGTCGCGCACCGAGGCGCATACGCAGACGCCATGCCCGCCAACGGCCGGCAGGCGCGACAGGCCGACCTCCACCGGGAATTCGCTGCCATCCTTGCGCACGCCTTTCAGGCTGGCGTTGTTGCCGCCCATGTTGCGGGACAGCCCGACCGCCAGGAAACCCTCGCGCAGCGCCGGGTGCCGGCCGCGGAGGGCAGCCGGCACCAGTATTTCCATGGGCTGGCCCACCAGTTCGTGCTCGGCATAGCCAAACAGATCGAGCATGCGCGGATTGACCATGATCACCGTGCCGTGCTCGTCCGTGACCATCAGGCCATCGGGGGCGGATTCGATGATGCCGTGGTACCAGGCCTCGGTGGCGGCAATGGAATCCTTTTGCTCCGCCAGCTCATGGGCCTGCTGCTCCAGTGTCTGCGCCTGCGCCTGCGTTTCCTCCAGCAGCCGGTGGGTGGCCACGTTGCGCTCCAGGATCTCCAGGTTGGCGGCCAGCGCGGGCATCAGCGCGTCCAGCAGGGCCTGGCGAGCGGGCGTCAGGGCGTCGAAGCTGGCAATCTCGAGCACCCCCAGCAACTCGTCGCCACGCTGGATGGGCAGCACGCAGATGCACTTGGGCGCTGCCTCTCCGAGCGCGGAGCCGATGCGCACGTAGTCGGCAGGGGGCTCCCGCAGCGTGATGGCGCTGCGCTCCAGCGCGCACTGCCCCACCAGGCCCTGGCCGAGCTGGATGTACTGCTCCAGCGATTTGCGTTCGCGGTGGGCAAAGCCGGTCAGAAGCCGCAGGCGGCGCTGGTTCTTTTCATAGATATAGAGCACCCCGTGCCCTATGTCCAGCAGCGGTGCCGAGAGTGCGAAAAAGCGCTGCGCCAGCTCGACGAAGGACCGGGTCGACTGCAGTTCGACCGAGACGGATGCCGTGTGGGTCTTCACCCAGCGCTGTACCTCCAGCTCGCGGGCCCCCTGCTGCAGCACGGCCACGGCGCGCGCCAGGGCGCCCAGGTCGTTGAGGTACGAGGTATGGGGTACCTCCTGCTGCAGGTCCCCGTCGGCAATGCGCTCCACCGCCGTGCGCAGCTCGAAGGCCGGCACACGGATGGACCGGGCGATCAGCCACGCAAAAAGCACGCTGAAAAGCGCCCCCCCGGCCAGTAGCACGCCGCCGTGCAGCCGCGTCTGCTGTGCCTGCTCCTGCACCGACCTGAGAGTGGAGCGTGCGCCGTCTTCCTTGGTGGCGGCCACGGCTTCCATCGACTGCGCCACGGTGTCCCCCACCACCCCGAACTCCCGGCTGGCGGCCCGCCTGCGCGCCTCCTCCAGTTGCCCCTGGTTGGCGAGCTCCAGCAACTGCTCGACGCTCTTGCGGTACACCGCATAGTTCTGCTCGAAGGTCAGCAGGTTGCGCGTGTTGTCTTCGCGGATGATGCGCCCGCGCAGTTCACCGAGCTCGCGCATGATGTCACGGTGCGATTGGTCCAGCTTCTCCAGGGCCTGTGCCCGGTCGGCCGCCTCGGTGGTGAGCAGGGCGTTGCGCAGGTAGCGGCCCATGCTGGCATAGTGGAACTGGATCGCGCGGGCGTTGGAGATGCCCTGCAGATCCTTTTCATACATGGCCTGGATGTCGTTATTGACGCGGGCCACCGTCTGCATGCCCAGCACACTGAGCACGGCTGTCATGACGAGGATGACGAAAAAAGCAAACGCCAGCTTCGCGGTCAGCGAAGACCGGTGGTAGTGCTGTACCAGTGCATTCATGAAACGCATTCCTCTGTGTGCCGGGGCGGAGTCCGGCGCGCCGGCCGGCCGCCGACGGCTGTCATGGATGGCGCACGGACCAGGCCATGCTCAGGGCGTGGGCGGGCTGGCCGAGGTGATCGCCAGCTCCAGGTGCCGGGCCTTCTCGGCCATGTCCGCATCGCTGTCGGCAAACTTCTGCGCAATGCGCTGGAACTCGTCGAGCATGCCGAGGAAGGCGTCCAGGATGTCCGGGTCGAAATGCGAGCCCCGGCCCTCGCGCATGATGTCCACGGCTTTCGCGTGCGGCATGCCTTCCTTGTAGACGCGACGGCTGATCAACGCGTCGTAGACGTCGGCCACGGCCATGATGCGCGCCGACAGCGGAATCGCCTCGCCCGCCAGGCCCTGCGGGTAGCCGCTGCCGTCCCATTTCTCCTGGTGGCCGTAGGCGATCTCCTTGGCGTACTGCAGGAACTCCACCGGCATGCCCAGCTGGTCCTCGGCATGCTGGATGGCGTCGCGGCCCAGGGTGGTGTGGGTCTTCATCACCTCGAACTCATGCGGCTCGAAGCGCCCGGGCTTGAGCAGGATCCGGTCCGGGATGCCGACCTTGCCGATGTCGTGCAGGGGGGCCGACTTGTAGAGCATGTCGATCACGTGGTCGTTCAGCTCCGCGCTGAAGCGCGGGTGATCTTTCAGCGCCGTGGCCAGTGCCCGCACGTAGTGCTGCGTGCGGCGGATGTGGTTGCCGGTCTCGTTGTCGCGGGTCTCGGCCAGGGACGCCATGGCCAGGATGGTGACGTCCTGGATCGCAGCCAGTTCACGCGTGCGCTTGTGCACCTCGGTCTGCAGGAACTGGTTCTGGTCGCGCAGGAAGTCGGCGCCCGCCTTGGCCTGCAACTGGGTGGCCACGCGCGCCAGCACGATAGGCGGGTTGATGGGTTTGGTGATGAAGTCGGCCGCGCCCAGTGCCAGCCCCACTTTCTCGTCCTCGGTCCCGGACATGGCGGTCAGGAAGATGATGGGGATGTGCCGCGTGGCCGGTGCCTCCTTGAGCTGGCGGCATACCTCATAGCCCGACAGGCCGGGCATCATCACGTCCAGCAGTATCAGGTCGGGGGCTGGGATGCTGCGCGCAATCTGCAAGGCCTTTTCGCCCGAGCCTGCCAGCTTCAGCTGGTACTGGTCCTTGAGCAGGCCGGACAGCACCCACAGATTATCGGAAGAGTCATCGACGGCAAGTATCAATGGACGCAATGCATCTTCCGATGTTTCTGGCATCACCCGCTCCCTGGTGTTATGGGCA
Source organism: Acidovorax sp. CF316 (assembly GCF_000276605.1). Lineage (GTDB taxonomy): Bacteria > Pseudomonadota > Gammaproteobacteria > Burkholderiales > Burkholderiaceae_C > Acidovorax. Next base: position 24,110 of record NZ_AKJX01000114.1, read on the forward strand.
CTCCACTGACACCACTATCTCTTACCCTTGCCGGTTTGACAAGCATCGCTTGTCCAACCGCGCCGTATGCGTCGCGTCGCAAGGCACACCGACGGTGTCCCCATGCCCCGTACACCTTGGGCCGTATTCAGCAGCGCGCGTCCATTCCCCATACTCCGCAGTACGGACACACCGGCACGTGGATGCTGCCCTGCGGGCTGCCTGCTGCACCTGCGGGATCCGGTGCACGGCATGGTCAGCCACCTGAGCCACATCGGGCGGTTCGAGGGGCCATATCCGTTTGCCTGAAACTCAGCGCACCATGCACGGTGCCTTGTTGTTGAACTTCCAGCCCGGGATCAGGTACTGCATGGCGATGGCATCGTCGCGGGCGCCAAGGCCATGCTCAAGGTACAGGCGGTGGGCGCGCTCGACCTCGTCCATGTCCAGCTCCACGCCCAGCCCAGGCTTCCTGGGCAGTTCGATGAAGCCGTTCCTGATCTGGAACGGCTCCTTCGTCAAGCGCTCGCCGTCCTGCCAGATCCAGTGCGTGTCGATTGCGGTCACGCGGCCGGGGGCGGCGGCGCCCACGTGGGTGAACATGGCCAGCGAGACGTCGAAGTGGTTGTTCGAATGCGAGCCCCAGGTCAGGCCGAAGGCCTGGCACATCTGAGCCACGCGCACCGATCCGGCCATGGTCCAGAAGTGCGGGTCGGCCAGCGGGATGTCCACCGACTGCAGGGCCAGGCTGTGCGCCATTTCGCGCCAGTCGGTGGCCACCATGTTGGTGGCAGTGGGCAGGCCGGTGGCGCGGCGGAACTCGGCCATCACCTCGCGGCCCGAGAACACGCCTTCGGCACCGCAGGGGTCTTCGGCATAGGCCATCACGCCGTGCAGGTCGCGCGTGATGCGCACCGCATCTTTCAGCAGCCAGCCGCCGTTGGGGTCCAGCGTCACGCGCGCCTCCGGGAAGCGCTCGTGCAGCGCGCGAATCGCCTCGACCTCTTCCTCGCCGCGCAGCACGCCGCCCTTGAGCTTGAAGTCGGCAAAGCCGTAGCGCTCGTACGCGGCCTCGGCCAGGCGCACGATGCCGTCGGCCGACATGGCCTTTTCGTTGCGCAGGCGGAACCAGTCGTTGTCGGCGCCGGGCTCGGTGCGGTAGGCCAGGTCGGTCTTTGCGCGGTCGCCCACGTAGAACAAATAGCCCAGCATCTGCACCGCCTCGCGCTGCACGCCATCGCCCAGCAGCGCGGCCACGGGCACGTTCAGGTGCTGGCCCAGCAGGTCGAGGAAGGCCGACTCCACCGCCGTCACGGCGTGGATGGTGATGCGCAGGTCGAAGGTCTGCAGGCCGCGCCCGCCCGCATCGCGGTCGGCGAACTGGGCGCGCATGGCGTTGAGCACGGCGTTGTGGTGGCCGATGGGCCGGCCCACGATCAGCGGGCGCGCGTCCTCGATGGTCTGGCGGATCTTCTCGCCGCCAGGCACCTCGCCCACCCCGGTGTTGCCCGCGCTGTCGCGCAGGATGATCAGGTTGCGCGTGAAGAAGGGGCCGTGCGCGCCGCTCAGGTTCATGAGCATGCTGTCGTGGCCCGCCACGGGCACCACGCGCAGCTCGGTGACGACGGGGGTGCTGATGGCAGAAGGGATGGAAGAGGTGGTCATGGTGGTCTGGAAACGAAGATGGGGCGGGCAACGGCGCCCCGTGACAAGGCTCAATCAGCGGTGATTTTTCGGGTTTCGATGACAGTCTTCCAGCGCGCGAACTCGCGTGCCTGGTAGGCGGTGAAGGCTTCGGGCGTACTGGCCACGATCTCCAGGCCCTGGTCGAGCATGCGCTTCTTCACGGCGGGGTCGTTCATGGCGGCGATGGCAGCGTCCGAGAGCTTCTTCTTGAGCGCTGGCGGCAGGCCCTTGGGCGCAGCCATGCCCTGCCACGAGTACACCTCGGCACCGGCCACGCCGGCCTCGGCCAGGGTGGGCACGTCGGGCAGCACGGGGCTGCGCTTGTCGCCGGTGACGGCAATCGCATGCAGCTTGCCGCCGCGGATGTGCTGCAGCACGGCGTTCACGTTCTGGAATGAGAACTCCACCTGCCCGCCCAGCAGGTCGTTGATGGCCGGGGCACCGCCCTTGTAGGGGATGTGCAGTCCTTCGGTTCCGCTCTGCTGCCAGAACACTTCGGCCGAGAGGTGGTCCGACGAGCCGTTGCCCGAGCTCGCAAAGCTCACCTTGCCGGGGTTGGCCTTGAGCTGGGCGATCACCTCCTTGACGGTGCGGGCCTTCTGGTTGGGTGCGGCCACCAGCACGTTGGGCGCCTGCACGGGCACGGTGATGTAGTCGAAATCCTTGAGCGCGTCGTACGGCACGCTCTTGAGCAGGTGCGGCGCCACGACGAAGGCACCGAGCGAGGACACCAGCAGCGTGTAGCCATCGGGTGCGGCGCGCTTGACCGCGCCCGCACCCAGCGTGCCCGTGGCACCGGGGCGGTTGTCCACCACGAAGCTCTGCCCCAGCTTCTCGCCCATGTGCAGGGCCATGGCCCGGGCCACCATGTCGGTGGAACCGCCGGCCGGGAAGGGCACGACGATGGTCACGGGTTTTTCAGGCCAGGCGGCGGGCGTGGCCGTCTGGGCCGATGCGGCAAAGGCGAGGCTGCAGGCGCTGGCGAGCAGCAGCAGGTGTTTCGTGGCGAACATGGTGGATGTCTCCGGAGGTGATGGATGGTGGTCGACGGCCCTCTTGCGGGGCCTTCTTCAGGCAAATTGCGTGGGTTGCGAAATAGTTCTACAGCGGCTCAAGCGGGTCACAAAGCTCAGCGCAGCGGTCCTGGCTAGGCGCTTGCGGCGCAGGCAGTACAAGCAGTACGACAAGACGCAACAACGACGCCAGGAGAGCTTTGTGATCCGCGCTTACTGGGCACCGAGCTTGTCGATCAGCGCCTTGAGCTGCTCCAGCTCGGCGGGCTTGAGGTCCGTCAGCGGCGCGCGCACCGGGCCCGCATCGTGGCCCACCAGCTTGGCGCCGGCCTTGATGATGCTCACGCCGTAGCCTTCCACCTTGTTGCGGATTTCCAGGTAGGGCATGAAGAACTCCTTGAGCAGCTTGTGCTGCGTGGCCATGTCGTCGGCCGCCACCGCCTTGTAGAAGTCCATCGCCGTCTTGGGGATGAAGTTGAACACCGCCGACGAGTACACCGGTGTGCCCAGCGCCTTGTACGCTGCCGCATACACCTCGGCCGTGGGCAGCCCGCCCAGGTAGGAGAAGCGGTCGCCCATCTTCATGAAGATCGAG
>NZ_AKJX01000115.1 GCF_000276605.1 Acidovorax sp. CF316
TTTGGTGACTTTCTCTTGGCGGCCCAAGAGAAAGTTACTGCGCCGCCGGGCGCACATCCCGGCTCCCGCCCTCAACCAAAGCACACAGCAACCACAAACAACACAGAAACAAACGTCAGCCCCGTCCTACCCCCAATACCGCCTCCCACCTCTAGCCGCCCCCAAACGTCCAGAGCACATTGACGCCAGCCCCCCAACACCCACAAAGACAGCACCCACACCATGGCAGAAACAAGCACCACCGACGCCTGGTGGCAACAGGTCGCCACCACCGTCGCCTCCGAATTCTCCGACGTCCCCGACGCTGGCGAAGCCACGCGCATCGTCGTGCGGCTCATGGTCGCCGGCATCCTGGGCGGCATGTTGGGCTGGGAGCGCGAGCACGCCGGCAAGGCCGCCGGCATACGCACCCACATGCTGGTGGCGATGGGCGCGGCCCTGTTCGTGCTGGTCGCGCAGCAGATCGGCATCGGCCCGGCGGACAACAGCCGCGTGATCCAGGGCATCGTCGCGGGCGTCGGCTTTCTCGGGGCCGGCACCATCCTCAAGGGCGACGGCGATGGGGAAAGCCAGGTCCGGGGCCTGACGACCGCCGCCGGCATCTGGCTCACCGCCGCCATCGGCGTGGCGGCCGGCCTGGGGCGCGAGGTCACGGCCGTGCTCAGCACCGTGCTGGCACTGGCCGTGCTGTGGCTGATCCCGCTGCTGCACGACGCCACACAGAACCGTTCGCAGCACGGTGGCAAAGAAAAAGCAAAAGAAAAACAAAAAGCCGATTGATTGATCGATCGACGATAGCGCAGGCAAACAAACAAGCAGGCAGACAGACAGGCGTCCCGCAGCGTGGGAATGTTGGCAGCCTGCTGGCAGCAGGCCTGGGCTACACTTTTTGCAGAGCCCTGCACTGCGCCGGGGGATCGATCCCACCGCCCACGATCACGATTGTTGCTGCCATGACCTTGTCCCCAGTCCTCCTCGCTCCGGGAACCGCCGGTGGCTGAGCCCACCGCCCAGGCCGCCCCACCCAGCCAGACCCCTGCCCGTGCACCGCTGTCGGGCAACCTGCGCGGCATCATCGCCATGTGCTTGGCGGTGGGCTGTTTTTCGGTGATGGACGCGCTGCTCAAGACCCTGTCGGGCAGCTACCCCGCCATGCAGGTCGCCTCCATGCGCGGCCTGGCGGCCCTGCCGCTGGTGGCCCTGTACGTGCTGTGGCGCGGCGAGGTGCGCGGCCTGCTCAAGGTGCGCTGGCCGCTGCACCTGCTGCGCGGCGCGATCAACATCACCATGCTGGCGCTGTTCGCGTTTGCGCTGCGCGAGCTGGGCCTGGCCGAGGCCTACACGCTGTTCTTCATCGCGCCGCTGCTGATCACGGCCCTGTCCACTGTGGTGCTGGGCGAGAAGGTGCGCGGCGCGCACTGGATCGCCATCGTGCTCGGCCTGGTGGGCGTGGTGGTGGCGCTGCGCCCGAGCCAGGAGGCCATGCTCTCGGTGGGCGCACTGGCCGTACTGGGCGCGGCCGCGGGCTATGCCATCTCGGCCATTGCCGGGCGCCTGCTCACGCGCACCGACTCGAGCGCCAGCCTGGTCTTCTGGACCACGGCCATGCTGGCACTGGGCGCCACGGCCCTGGCCCTGCCGCAGTGGAAGGTGCTGGACGCCTCCCACTGGCCGCTGGTGGCCGCCATGGGGGTCTCGGGCTTCCTCGGCCAACTGGCGATCACCGAGGCCTTTCGCCACGGCCAGGCCTCGGTCGTGGCGCCCTTCGAGTACACCGCCCTGGCCTGGGGCATGGGGCTGGACTGGGTGCTGTGGCAGGCCGTGCCCGGCGCCTCCACGCTGATCGGCGGCGCCATCATCATCGGCAGCGGGCTGTACCTGGTGCGCACCGAGCGCAACACGCAGCAGCAGGCGGTGCTGCCTCCGTGAACTGAACCACCATTGCCGTCTTCGGCCCGCTTGCCCACGGGGTCCGGTCTGACAAGGCCAGCCCGGCCGCCGGGCTGTAATAAAGGCATGCCAACAGCGGCCTCGTTGCCGCAAGGATGCCTTCCATGAAACAAGCCCCTACGCAGCACGCCACCATCCGTGGCCATGTGACGTTCACCCCCGGCGACGGTGCACCCATCGCCATCCCCGAAGGCCCGGTGGAGCTGATCACCGCACCCGACAGCACCACCCTGAGCTGGACCACCGAAGACGATGCCGCAGGCTCCGCCGCGATCCCCAAGGACCAGTACAACCAGTACGTCAAGGACGGCAAGATCCGGCTGACCAAGCACTGAGGCGGCCACAGCCTTCGGACCGACCGACCTGCATGCGCCCTATCATGGGCGCATCTTTTTTTAGCGCCCCCGCCCGCCCATGCAAGCCGAAGACGTTCTCCACTTCTGGTTCGAGGAACTCACGCCCAACCAGCACTTCATGCAGGACGATGCGCTCGACCGCCGCATCACAGAACGCTTCGGCGCCACGCTGGCAGCCGCGCGCCAGTGCGAGCTGTCATCCTGGCGCGCCTCGCCGGAGGGCCGGCTGGCCGAGATCATTGTGCTCGACCAGTTCTCGCGCAACGTGTACCGCAACACGCCCGGTGCCTTCGCGCAGGATGCCCAGGCGCTGACCCTGGCGCAGGAACTCGTGGCCAGTGGCCAGCACAAGGCATTGCCCATGGCCCAGCGCGCCTTTGCCTACATGCCCTACATGCACAGCGAGTCGCTGGCCATCCACACCCAGGCGATGGAGCTGTTCGACCAACCGGGTCTGGAGAACAATCTGGCGTTCGAGGTGAAGCACCGCGACATCATTGCGCGCTTTGGCCGCTACCCACACCGCAACCAGGTCCTGGGGCGCGTGTCCACGGCCGAGGAAACGGCGTTCCTCTCGCAGCCCGGTTCGTCGTTCTAGAGTTGCAGCGAGGCGGTGCCCACGCCATCGAATTCCACTTCGACCTTGTCCCCGCGCGAGGCGGGCAGCAGGCCCACCCACGACCCGGTGGTCACCACCGTGCCGGCAGCCACGGTCGCACCATTGCGCGTGGCATGTTGCAGCCAGGTGGGCAGCAGCCAGGCCGGGTCGCCCAGAGGGTGCGTGCCCGTGCGCAACACGGGCTCGCGCGCGCCAATGCGCGTGGTGCAGCGTTGCGCCGCCCAATCGCGGGCGGCATAGGGCACCCAGTCGCCCAGCGCCAGCGCGCCGTGCGACTGCAGGTCGGCCAGGCGCAGCAGGGCCGGGGCGTCGCCGCCTTCCTGCCAGCGCGTGTCCACGATCTCGATGGACACAGCCATGGCATCGACGAACATGCCCGCGGTATCGGGCGTGAGCGCCGCGGCCTGCGCGGGCGACACGGCCTGACCCAGGCGCAGCGCGATCTCGGCCTCGATGCCGATGGTGTGGAACTGCATGTCCGAATAGTCGGCTGGACTGGTGCGCACGCCCGCTGGCGGCAGCGGTGCATGCGTGAGCACGGCCTGGCGGTTCGGGCCACCCGACTTCCAGTGCCGCGCCGGCCCCGGCGGGAACCAGCCCATGGCCTGGGCCACGGCCTCCTGCACGGCATAGGCCGCAGGCGCATCCGCCAGCGCCCCGCCCCAGGGCAAGGCACTGATGGTGCGGCCGGCCTGCCATGCGGCCACCAGGGCGTGGGTCAATCCGGTCGTCGGGTTCTGTTCAGCCATCGTCTTCTAGCTCTCCACTTTGACATTGCCTTCTTTGACCACCTTGCCCCACTTGGCAATCTCGGTGGCGATGAAGTCCTTGAATTTGTCGCGTGTTCCGCCGCCGTCTTCGGCGCCGTAGGTGTCCAGGCGTTCCTGCACGTCGGGCATGGCCAGCACCGTGTTCACATCGCGGTTGATCTTGTCGGCCACGCCCGATGGTAGCTTGCCCGGCCCGGCCAGCCCGTACCAGGTGGTGGCCTCGAAGCCCTGGAAGCCCTGCTCCTGCATGGTGGGCACGCCGGGGTGGCCCTTGGCGCGCTTGGTGCGCGTCTGCGCCACGGCGGCCACCTTGCCGCTCTTGACGTGCGGAGTGGCGGCCGTCATGGTTTCGAAGCAGTACTGGATCTGGTTGCCCATGAGGTCGGCCAGTGCCGGCGCACTGCCCTTGTAGGGCACGTGCAGCGCATCCACACCGGCCTGCAGCTTGAACATCTCCAGCGCCAGGTGCTGGGCCGAGCCGGGGCCGGCCGAACCGAAGCTCACCTTGCCCGGGTCGGCCTTGCACAACGCCACGATCTCCTTGACGGTCAGCGCCTTCTGCCCCGGCCCCGCGATCAGCAGGTTGGGCGTGACGCCCACCATCACGATGGGCACGAAGTCGCGCTGCACGTCGTAGCGCAGCTTGGGCTGCAGGCTGGGCGCCAGAGCGTGGCTGTTGATGTGCGCCATCAGCAGCGTGCTGCCGTCGCTGGGTTGCTGGGCCACGTACTCGGCCGCCAGCACGCCCGAGACGCCGGCCTTGTTCTCCACGATGACCGACTGCTTCCACATCGTGGAGAGCTTGGTTGCCACCACGCGTGCCAGCGCGTCGGTGCCCCCGCCGGGCGGAAAGCCCACGATGATGCGCACCGGGCCGCTCGGCCACTCCTGCGCGAACAGGCGCGGGGCGCCGAGCGTGGCCGCCGCCGCGCCCGCGGACTGGATCAGGGAACGTCTCTTCATCATCATCGCTTGTCTCCTTCGTTGGCCCTTTTTTGTGCAGGCCGGGTTGAATGAACTCAGCACATACCGCCCCGGCCGCATGCGTGCACGGCCAGTGGCAAAAAGAAAACACGGGGTCGATAACTCGGTCAAACCATGCTTGCGCCAGGGGGCGCAGGCGGGCGAAAAGCCTGCACATGCGTGCGGGCCAAAAGCCTGCACATGCGTGCGGGCCAAAAACCTGCACATGCGTGCAGGCGAGCAGCCGGCGCCTCCCGCAGGCGCCGGCCGATCTGTCAGGCCATCAAGTAACGGGCAGTCGAGGGCTCAGGCGGCCTTCTTCAATGCGGCAGGTGCCGCATGGTTGGCAAAGTAGTCCATGCTGGCCTGCACCCCGCTGCCGGCCAGGGCGATACCCGAGAGCTTGAGCCCCATCTCCACACCCGCCACCATGGCGATCAGCGTGAGGTCGTTGCTGTCGCCCAGGTGGCCCATGCGGAACATGCGGCCCTTGAGCTTGCCCAGGCCCGTGCCCAGCGACAGGTCGAAGCGCTGATGGATCAGCCGACGCAAGGCATCGGCGTCCACGCCCTCGGGCGTGATCACGCCGGTGAGCACGGGCGAGTACACCGCCGGGTCGGCGCACTGGATGGGCAGGCCCCAGGCATTGACGGCGGCGCGCACGCCCGCACCCCAGCGCTGGTGGCGCGCGAAGACGTTGTCCAGCCCCTCGGCGAGCAGCATGTCCAGCGCCTCGGACAGGCCGTACAGCAGGTTGGTGTTGGGTGTGTAGGGCCAGTAGCCGTCCTTGTTCATCTCCACGATCTCGTCCCAGGCCCAGAAGGCGCGCGGCAGCGTGGCCTTCTTCGAGGCCTCGAGCGCGCGTGGCGACAGCGCGTTGAAGCTGATGCCCGGCGGCAGCATCAGGCCCTTTTGCGACCCGCTGATGGTCACGTCCACGCCCCACTCGTCGTGGCGGAAGTCGGCGCTCGCCAGGCCCGAAATGCTGTCCACCATCAACAGCGCCGGGTGGCCCGCCGCGTCGATGGCCTTGCGCACCGAGGCGATGTCGGAGGTCACGCCCGTGGAGGTCTCGTTGTGCACCACGCACACGGCCTTGATCTTGCGCTCGGTGTCCTTGCGCAGGCGCGCCTCGATCAGGTCGGCCTGCACGCCGCGGCGCCAGCCACCGGCCAGGGGCAGGTGCTCGTCCTTGCCCTCCCAGGCCAGAAATTCGGTGGAGATACCGAGGCGCGTGGCCATCTTCTGCCACAGCGAGGCGAAATGCCCGGTCTCGAACATCAGCACATGGTCGCCCGCGCTCAGGGTGTTGGACAGGGCCGCCTCCCAGGCGCCGGTGCCCGACGCGGGGTAGATCGCCACCGGGTGCCGGGTCTGGAAGATCTTCTGGATGCCCGAGAGCACCTTGAGCCCCAGGACGCCGAACTCGGGCCCCCGGTGGTCGATGGTAGGTAGGCTCATCGCCCTCAAAATGCGGTCTGGCACCGGGCTGGGGCCCGGGATCTGCAGGAAGTGGCGGCCGGTAGGGTGAAAGTCGAGTTGAAGCATGGAGCGTCCTTTCTTTCTTCAGTTTTGCATGCAAAAAACACAATTGCATGCGGGAATACCCTGAAATATAGCGATTGATCCGCCAATTTTTTGCATGCAAAATTCAAAATAGAAAGAACTTCATGGCTGAAATCATCGAAATCTCCCGCCTCGCGCTGCACGACCAGGTCGCAGCGCGCCTGCGCACCATGCTGGTGGAAGGCCAGATCGCGCCCGGTGCCAAGCTCAATGAACGCGAGCTCAGCGAACAGCTGCGCGTGTCGCGCACCCCGCTGCGCGAGGCCATCAAGCTGCTGGGTGCCGAAGGCCTGGTGGACCTGCTGCCCAACCGCGGCGCCGTGGCCGTCAAGCTCACCGAGGCCGACGTGGTGAACACCTTCGAGGTGCTGGCCACGCTCGAAGGCATGTCGGGCGAACTGGCTGCCCAGCGCATCACCGATGCCGAGCTGGCCGAGCTGCGCGCCCTGCACTACGAAATGATGGCCTGCTTCGCCCGGCGCGACCTGTCGGGCTACTACCGCATCAACGCCAGCATCCACACCGCCATCAACGAGGCGGCGCGCAACCCGGTGCTCACAGCCACCTACCGCTCCATCAATGCCCGCGTGCAGTCACTGCGCTTTCGCACCAACCAGAACGAGGCCAAGTGGAAGCTGGCCGTGGCCGAGCACGAACAGATGATCGAAGCCCTGGCCGCGCACGACGCCGAGGCCATGCGCAAGGTGCTCGTGGCCCACGTGCAGCGCAAGCGCGACACGGTGCTGGAGCTGCTGCGCGCAGGCGAGATCTACCCCCAAACCAAGCGGCAAGCCAAAACCTAGGACCCTCTCCCCATGCGCATCGAACCCGCCAGCACCCTGCAGCCAGCCGGTACCACCCTGCCTCCCAACGAGACCTGCGAGGCACTAGCGCGGCGCCTGGCGGCGGAGACCGAGGGCGAGGTGCTGTTCGATGCCGGATCACGCGGGCGCTACGCGACCGATGCCTCCATCTACCAGATCATGCCGGCCGGCGTGCTGGTGCCGCGCACCGAGCGCGACATCGCGGTGGCCATCGACATTGCGCGCGACCTCAAGGTGCCTGTGCTGCCGCGCGGCGGCGGCACCAGCCAGTGCGGCCAGACCACGGGCGCGGCGCTGGTGATCGACAACACCAAGCATTTCCGCAAGCTGCTGGCCTTCGATGCCGAGGCCCGCACCGCAACCGTGGAGCCGGGCATCGTGCTCGACCACCTGAATGCCCAGCTCAAGCCGCACGGCCTGTGGTACCCGGTGGATGTGTCCACCAGCGCCCAGGCCACGCTGGGCGGCATGGCGGGCAACAACTCCTGCGGCTCGCGCTCGGTGGCCTACGGCAACATGGTGCACAACGTGCTGGGCGCGAGCGCCTGGCTGAGCGACGGCGAGCTGGTCGACTTCGGCCCGCTGGCCACGCTGGGCCCACGCGCCAGCGCCATCGCGCAGCACTTGCATGCCCTGGCCCAGCAACACCGCAGCGAAATCGCCGAACGCTGGCCCAAGGTGATGCGCCGCGTGGCCGGCTACAACCTCGACATCTTCGACAACCAGAGCGAGAAGCCTTACACCGCCGACGGCAGCGTGAACCTGGCGCACCTGCTCATCGGCGCCGAGGGCACGCTGGCCTACACGCGCAGCCTGACCCTCAAGCTCAGCGAACTGCCGCGCGCCAAGGTGCTGGGCATCGTCAACTTCCCGAGCTTCCACAAGGCCATGGACTCGGCCCAGCACATCGTCAAGCTCGGCCCCACGGCGGTGGAGCTGGTGGACCGCACCATGATCGAGCTGGCGCTGGCCAACCCGGCCTTTCGCCCCACGGTGGAGACGGCCCTCATCGGCATGCCCGAAGCCATCTTGCTCGTGGAGTTCTCGGGCGCCGACAAGGCGGCCCTGCTGCCGCAGCTGCGCCAGCTGGTGGAGCTGATGGGCGACCTGGGCATGCCCGGCAGCGTGGTCGAGATGCCGGACGAGGCGCCGCAGAAGAACCTGTGGGAGGTGCGCAAGGCGGGCCTGAACATCATGATGAGCCTCAAGGGCGACGGCAAGCCCGTGAGCTTCATCGAGGACTGCGCCGTGCCCTTGGAGCATCTGGCCGAGTACACCGACGGCCTGACCGAGGTGTTCGCCAAATACGGCAGCCGGGGCACCTGGTATGCGCATGCCTCGGTGGGCACGCTGCATGTGCGCCCCATCCTGGACATGCGCACCGATGGCGCCGCCAAGATGCGCGCCATTGCCGAAGAGGCCAGCGCCCTGGTGCGCAAGTACAAGGGCGCCTTCAGCGGCGAGCATGGCGACGGGCTGTGCCGCGGCGAGTGGATCGAATGGCAGTTCGGCCCCGCGATCAACGAGGCGTTTCGCGCCATCAAGACCCACCTGGACCCGATCGGCCTGTTCAACCCCGGCAAGATCATCGACCCGCCCAAGATGGACGATGGCGCGCTGTTCCGCTTTGCCCCGCCCACGGCGCCCAAGCCCTACAAGCGCATCCCCCTCACGCCCGTGCTCGACTGGTCGGCCTGGAACGTGCAGGCCGACCCGGTGACCGAGGTGACCACCGCCCCCGGCACCGGCGGCGACGTGACCGGCGGCTTCGCCAAGGCCGTGGAGATGTGCAACAACAACGGCCACTGCCGCAAGTTCGACGCCGGCACCATGTGCCCCAGCTACCGCGTGACGCGCGACGAGCAGCACCTCACGCGCGGGCGCGCCAACACCCTGCGCCTGGCCGTGTCGGGCCAGCTGGGCCCCGACGCCTTCACCAGCGAGGCCATGCACGACACCATGGACCTGTGCGTGGGCTGCAAGGGCTGCAAGCGCGACTGCCCCACGGGCGTGGACATGGCCAAGATGAAGGTCGAGTTCCTGGCCCACTACAAGCGCAAGCACGGCCACACGCTCAAGGACAAGCTGGTGGCCCACCTGCCCGGCTACGCGCGCACGGCCAGCCACTTCGCCTGGCTGCTCAACCTGCGCAACACCGTGCCCGGCGCAGCCTGGCTGGGCGAAAAGCTGCTGGGCTTCTCGGCCCAGCGCTCATTGCCCGCCTGGCGCGCGGACACCTTCTGGCGCAGCCACGATGCCTCCCTGTTTGCCAGCCGGGACGACACCATCGCCGCCGCCCAGGCCGGCCGCAAGACGGCCGTGCTGTTCGTCGACACCTTCAACGGCACCTTCGAGAGCGAGAACGCCCTGGCCGCCGCACGCGTGCTGCACGCCGCAGGCTACGTGCTGCACACGGTAGAAAAGGCCGGCGGCCACCATTGCTGCGGCCGCACGTACCTGGCCACCGGCATGGTCGACGAAGCCAAGGCCAAGGCCGGCGCCCTCATCGACGCCCTGCTCCCCCTGGCCCAGGCCGGCATCGCCATCGTGGGGCTGGAACCCTCGTGCCTGCTCACCCTGCGCGACGAGGCCCTGGTGATGGGCCTGGGCGACAAGGCCGTGACCGTCTCCCAGCAGGCCCTGCTGTTCGAGGAATTCCTGGCCCGCGAAGCCAAGGCCGGGCGCTTCGCCCCAAGGCTCAAGCCCGCCGGCAAACCTATCCTGCTGCACGGCCACTGCCACCAGAAGGCCTTCGGCGCCGTGCCCCCCATCCTGGAGGTGCTGCGCCTGATCCCCGAAGCCCAACCCGAGCTGATCGAAAGCTCCTGCTGCGGCATGGCCGGCAGCTTTGGCTACGAGGCCTCGCACTACGAGGTCTCGATGCAGATGGCCGAGGCGGCGCTGCTGCCCGCGGTGCGCAAGAACCCCGATGCCATCGTGGTGGCGGACGGGACGAGTTGCCGGCACCAGATTGCGGATGGGGCACAGCGGGAGGCGGTGCATGTGGCGAAGTTGCTGGACAGTTTGCGGGTGTGATCCACCCGGTAACGCAGCAACGCAGCAACCCAGGTTCAGTACCCTACGCCGCGCACGCCACCCGCGGCCCGCAGTGACTCGCCCGTAACCCAGCGCGCGTCCTCCGACGCCAGGAAAACCGCGACAGGAGCAATGTCCTCTGGTTCACCAAACCGTCCCAGCGGCGTGCCGGAAATAAGCCGCACGCCCAGCTCGCCCGCAAAGTTGCCGTCCGTGGCGGGCGTGTTGGTGTGCCCCGGCAAGATCGAGTTCACCCGGATCTTGCGCGGTCCCAGCTCGCGGGCCAGCGCGAATGTCATCGTGTCGACCGCCCCTTTGGTTGCCGCGTACACGCTGGAGGCCAGGTAGGGATCGGTGCTCAGGATCGAGCTGATGTTGACGATGCTACCGCCGCTATCGCCGAAATGCTTCACCGCTTCCCGGATCGCCAGGAAGTAGCCCAGAACGTTGATGTTGAACTGCCTGTGGAAGGCATCCTCGGTCATGTCGGCGACCATCTCGAACACGGCGACACCCGCATTGTTCACCAACACGTCCAGCTTGCCGTAGCCTGCATGCACCGTATCGAAGAGGCGGGCCACGTCGCCCGCCTTGCTCATGTCCGCCTGCACCGCGACCGCTTTTCCGCCCGCCGCCTCGATGGCCTGGACGACCGATTCGGCGCCGGCCTTGCTGGTGGCGTAGTTCACGACGACGGTCGCGCCCTCGGCGGCCAGCGCCTTGGCAATGCCCGCGCCGATGCCACTCGATGCGCCGGTGACGATTGCGATCTTTCCTTCGAGTTTCATGGATAACCTTTCAAGATGGGTGTGCTGTCAAAGATGCGGCGTGCCGGTACCAGGGTGGCGCGGCGAGTCATCCGCTGGGTTCAAGTGTTGGGTCCACCGGTCCCGCATGGGTGCCGGTTCTTCTCACATCCTTGCCTATTCTTCTCACCCGTCTTGCTTCACTTGCAGGTCTGCACCATGATTCGCAAAATGACCAGTGCAATGAACGAACTGCGCAGCATCGTGATGCGCGCAGAAAACCGGTGGACCGACATCGGCATACCGCGTGTGGCGATGGTGCGTGCAGAGGTTTGCGCGGACCAGGTCTACCAGCCCATGCTGCACCTGGTGCTTCAGGGCGCCAAGACCCTGTCCATCGGCGACAGGCTTATGAAGTACGAAGCAGCCACGTATTTCCTCGTGCCCGTGGACGTACCCGCCACCGGCCAGATCCGCCAGGGCGGCCCGGGGCGACCCTATCTGGCGATCAGCCTGGCCCTGGACCCCCAGGTGATCGCCGGCCTGCTGCAAGGCGAGGAAGGCGGCGGTGGGCCATCGAAGGCGTCCTGCTTCTCAGGCGTGGCGGCGCCCGATGAAATGCTGGACGCCTGGCTGCGCATGGTTCGGCTGATTGATCGACCGGTGGAGGCCGCAGTGCTTGCGCCGATGATCGAGCGGGAAATTTTGTTTCGGGCCCTACAGGGGCCTCTCGGGGGCACACTGCGTGACATGGCGCGACCCGGCGGACGGCTGGCGCAGATCCGCCGCGCCATCCAGTGGATCCGCGAGCATTTCACCGAAGCATTCCGCGTGGAGCAGGTCGCTGCGATGGCCGGCATGAGCGTTCCCGCTTTCTACCGCCACTTCAAGTCCGCCACAGCCATGACGCCCATCCAGTACCAAAAGCGTCTGCGCCTGCTCAGGGCCCGCTGGCTGCTGCTGTTCGAACCGCGCGACGCCGCATCAGCCGCTTTTGCCGTAGGCTACGAGAGCGCTTCACAGTTCAACCGTGAATACGCACGCCTGTTCGGCCTGCCGCCTGCGCGGGATGTTGCCAGGTTCAAGTCGCCGGCAGAACGGGCGACGGCGGCGGCCATGGTGTGATGGCGGGCCGCCGGCCCCGGGCATTGCCAAAGACAGGAGGCTGCGGTGCGCGATGCCGGTCAAGTGCTGCGTCGAGCCTCGCCTTCGCCGGGCGGCGTGTACTTGGCCATGATCTGTTGCGCATCCCGTCTCGGCGCAAGCCCAAAGGCGCGGGCGTACTCGCGGCTGAACTGGGTAGGGCTTTCGTACCCGACCTCGAACGCCGCCCGCGTGACGCTTTGGCCGCCCACCACCAGCAGCGTACGGGCCTGCAGCAGCCGGATGCGCTTTTGGTACTGCATCGGGCTCATTGCCGTCACCGCCTTGAAGTGCCGGTGGAACGCCGAGGAGCTCATGGCCGCCGTTCGCGCAAGGTCTTCCACCCGCAACGGTTGCGCGAAGTCCCGGCGAATGCTCTGTATCGCCAGGCTGATGCGCCCGATGGCGCTGTCTGGCGCAGCGATGTCGCGCAGCATGGCACCCTGCGGTCCCTGCAGCACCCGGTAGAGGATTTCACGCTCATAGGCAGGCGCCAGTGCGGCAATGTCCGCCGGGCGTTCCATCAGGCGCAGCATGCGAACCCAGGCATCCATCAGGTCCGGGGTGACTGCGGCGACTGAAAACCCGGAGTCCGCCTTCTCGGTACGAGCGGGTTTGGGCAAGTCCGCGATCAAGCCGGCAACCACCGTCGGCTCAAGCGTCAGCGCCACGGCCAGGTAGGGCTCGCCGGTGGCGGCTGGCCAAACCGTACCCACCGCAGGCAGGTCGACGGACATGACGAAGTAATTGGCCGGGCAATAGTGCAGCGTGCGGTCGCCCACGGTCATTGACTTGCTGCCTTGAAGAATCAGGTTGACCATCGGATCGTAGACCGCGCTCAGTTCATGCTCCGGGATTTTCCCCTGCACCATGGCAACGCGCGGAATGCCGGTCTGTGTCATGCGGTTCCTGGCCTTTGCCGTGAGCGCCCGCAGTTCTTTCAGTTGTTCTTCCATGCCTCGCATCTGACCGCAATACGGTCCACCGCGCAAGCAGCGAAGCTTGCCACCAGCAGGATCAGGCAGGCTTGAGGCAGGAACAGGCAGGCCCGCAGATGGTCTGGCGCCTATCGTTCAGACACCACTCACCAACGGAGAAAACACATGGGCATCGCCATCATCACCGGCGCAAGCCGGGGCCTCGGGGCCAGCACCGCCATCCAGGCCGCCAAGCGCGGCATGGGCGTCATCCTGACCTACAACAGCCACGCAGCGGGTGCAAAGGAAGTCGTTCTGCAGATCGAGGCGCAGGGCGGCAAGGCCGTGGCGCTGGAACTGGACGTCAGCAAGGTCGGCTCGTTCGCCAGCTTCCGCGCCAGCGTCGCGACCGCACTGGCGTCCACCTGGGACCGTGACCGCTTCGACGCCCTGGTCAACAACGCAGGCTACGGCGCGTTCAATGCCATCGAATCGGTGACCGAAGCCGAGTTCGACGGCCTGCTGAATGTCCACCTCAAGGGCCCGTTCTTCCTGACCCAGGCTCTGCTGCCACTGATGGCCGACGGTGGCCACATCGTCAATCTGACCAGCGCCACGACGCGCGTGGCAACACCGGGCGCGGCACCCTACGCGGCGTTCAAGGGCGGGCTGGAAGTGCTGACGCGCTACATGGCCAAGGAATTCGGTCCGCGCGGCATCCGCGCGAACTCGGTCTCGCCGGGCGCGATCCGCACCGACATGACCAGCGGAGCGTTCGATCAAATGCCGGAGTTCGTGACCCTGCTCTCCGGGCAGACGGCACTGGGCCGCATCGGCGCGCCGGATGACGTCGGCCGCGTCATCGCCAGCCTGCTGTCGGCAGACAGCGGCTGGATCAACGCGCAGAACATCGAAGTCGCTGGCGGCTACATCATCTGAACCCAAGACACCCTTACCACCATGCTGGACCATCTCTTTCTCTCGGTGAGTGATGTCGGGCGCTCGGTCGCCTTCTATACCGCCGCACTGGCGCCGCTGGGCATACGCCACAGCCACGACTACGACGGCAAGGATGGCCCGCCCGGCCACCCCGATCTCAAGGGATTCGGCGCCAACGGCCGCGTGTTCTTCTGGCTGCGCCATGGCGTGGCGCAGGGACAGGCGGCCCACGTCGGATTCGTGGCGGCTGGCGCAGCGGCAGTGGACGCGGCCTACGCCGCAGCCATGGCGGCCGGCGCTACCGACAACGGCGCGCCAGGGGCACGGCTGCACTACGACCCGCGCTACTACGCCGCCAACGTGTTCGACCCGGATGGCTACAGCCTGGAGTTCGTCTACAAAAGCTGGCAACAGGCGCAGGGCCTGCCACATTCGCCAAAGGCCAGGCCATGAGCCGCGTACTGATCTACGGCGCCACCGGATACACCGGCAGCATGGTGGCCCGCCAAGCCAGGACGGCCGGACTCGATTTCGCCATTGCCGGGCGCGATGCGCAAAAGCTGGCGGCGCTGGCCCGCGAACTGGGCGTGTCCTGGAGTGTCTTCGCACTGGATGCAGACGCACCCACCACGCCCCTGGCGGGCTTCTCCGTCCTGCTCAACTGCGCCGGGCCGTTTGCCAGAACCGCAGAGCCGCTGATGCGCGCCTGCATCGACGCCGGCGTGCATTACCTCGACATCACTGCGGAGATCAACGTCTACCGTCTGGCCGAGCGCCTCGGCGCAGAGGCCTCCCGTGCCGGCGTGATGTTGCTGCCCGGCGTGGGCTGGGACGTGGTGCCCACCGACTGCCTGGCGCTGCAACTGTCGCGCCGCGTCGCGCAGCCCCACTCGCTGCGCATCGCCCTGCAGGTCGCCGGCTCCATGTCGCGTGGATCGGCCGTCAGTGCCGGGGAAATCCTCGGTGCCGGCCTGATGGCGCGCGTGGACGGCGCTCTGGTGTCCACACCTGCAGCCGCACCGGCGCTGTTCAACTTCGGCGACGGTGAAGTCGCCTGCGCGCCGCTGTCCTTTGGTGACCTCGTGACGGCCTGGCACTCGACCCGCATCCCCAACATCGCCATGTTCGTGAACGTGACCGGCACCGCCTTTTCCGCAGCTGACGCGGCGGATCTGCCCGACGGGCCAAGCCCTGACGAGCGCAACGACCAACGCGCCCGCGCCGTGGTGGAGGTCACCGGTGCAGACGGCGCGGTGGCCCGTGCGGTCATCGAAACAGTGAACGGCTATTCGTACACACCGCTTGCGGCGGTGGAAGCGGCGCGGCGGGTGCTGAAAGGCGAGCACCGGGCTGGCTTTGAGACACCGGCGCGCGTGCTGGGCGCTGGCTTTGCCCAGAGCATTCCCGGAACGCTGGTCGCTGAGTCATGACGATCGCACTGCTGCTGTTCCAGGCACGCCCCCTGGGCGTGCCCGGCCGTGGCTGTCGTCGGGCAGGTTGAGGCCCAAGGGGCAGGTGAGCACATGCCCATCACCCCATCGCGACACCGCCCAAAAATTCACCGCACACCCGCGGGACCACCCACCCCGGTGCCCGCCTTGCGACGCTGAAGCACCGCGATCAGCACATGGGCACCGACTGCCAGGGCCATCAGCACCAGCGCGCCCAGCCCCCAGATGACCCAAGCCAGCACCGAGATGGCCCCTGACAGGGCGGGCACGGCTTCCAGCGCCGCCTGCACCACGCCCCCCACGGCCGCGATCACGCCGCCGAACTCCTGCGCCAACTGGGGCGGTATCCAGACCTTGAGCCATTCGGGCAGCAGGACTGCATCCATGGCGGTGGTACCGCCGGCCAGGGCCCCTGCACTGCCGACGGCCCAAACCGTCACCGCGTGCGCGCCCCAGCAGGCCAGCGACCACAGGGCCAGCAGAATGAACGAGAGAAACCAGCTGATTGCGTAGAACATGGATCGTTGTCTTTCTGAAATAGCAAGTGCCGAGTATGGGCATGCGAACCTGGAATAGACACCAGCCTCAGCCGAATCTAGTATTCGGTTTTTCCGAACCGGGTACCCCATGCTGAACTACCGCCACCTCTACTATTTCTGGATGGTTGCCAAGGAAGGCGGCTTCGCCCGCGCCGCCGACCGCCTGGAGATGGCTGTGCAGACCATCAGTGCGCAGGTGCGCGACCTGGAGAAGGCCCTGGGGCACCAGCTGCTCAAGCCATCCGGCCGCGGGGTGGCGCTGACCGAGGCAGGCCAGGCAGCGTACGCGCGGGCCGAAGAGATATTCCAGCTGGGGCAGTGCATTCCAGACGAGGTGCGCGAGGCTGCCAGCGCCAAGGTCGCGCGGCTCTCGGTGGGGCTGTCCGACGGCATCTCCAAGCTGGCAGCACATGCGCTGCTGGAGCCGGTGCTGGCCACACCCCATCTGCGCCTGGTGTGCCACGAGGGAGAGTTCGACGAGCTGCTGTCCGAGCTGGCGCTGCACGAGCTGGATGTGGTGCTGGCCGGGCAGGCCGCGCCGCGCAACCCGAACCAGCGCCTGTCCAGCGAGCGGATCGCCCGCTCCACGCTGCAGTGGTACGGACCGGCGTCGCTGGTCCGCAAGACCGCGCGCGACCGTTTTCCACAGTCGCTGCAGGACCTGCCGGTGCTGTTGCCCACCTTCCATTCACCGCTGCGCTCCACGCTGGACCATTGGTTCCAGGACATTGGCGTGCAGCCCCGCGTGGTGGGCGAGTTTGAGGACAGCGCCCTGCTGGCGGTGTTTGCGGCCCGGGGGCTGGGGGTGTTTCCGGTCAGCCAGCTGGGTGCCCAGGACGTGGGGCTGGTGCGCGGGCTGCGCCAGCTGGGCGACTGCCCCGGCATCAGCGAGGAAGTGCATGCCATCTGGTCGCGCCGCGGGCAGCACCACCCGCTGGTGCGCCAGATGGTGGACGCTGCACGCGGGGCCTAGCCCCGCCACGGTGGCGCGCCGCATGCGTGTTGCCTCAGCTGTGCGTAGGCAGCTTTCCGATGCGCCATTGCGTGAGCGCTGCGCGCATGATCCACGCCTCCTGCGCGGCGACATGCTGGTCCGCCATGGCGGCGGCGTCGGCAAAGTACAGCACCTTGTGCTGCAGGTCGGTGTCGGTCACCTCCGACATGACGGCGTCCAGGGTGGCCTGGTCGATGCTGCCGGTGAGCAGGCGGCGCTCGTGCGCGGCCATCAGCAAGTCTTCACACAGGGTGTGCAGGACCTGGGCGAAGTCGCCGGGCGCCAGGCCGATTTCACGCTCGATGTCCTGGCCATACAGGGCCTCCAGCTCCTGGCGGCTGACGTTGCCGTCGGAGATCAGCAGCAGGGCGACGATGCGGGCGGCTGCTTCGGGGCTGTTGTGGGGGTAGCTGCGCATGTTTCTTCCTTCGTGGGGCTTGGTATTCAGGACGGTGTGGCCATGCCACAAGGGCTGGCCGGTGCGGGACGCATTCCCGGCGGCTTCAGTCGCGGTAGCGGTAGCGGCGACGGGGGTGTTCGCGCTGCGTGGAATGGACCCGGACCAGCGCCGGCGCACGCAATGGAAGCTGACTCGGTGACCATGGCCGAAACACCTGCAGCACCCTGGTACGCAGCGACTCCAGCAGTGAACGGACAAAGATCAATGGCTTCATGAAGCACCTCGCTGTGGTTGGAACAAGATGGAATGTGCGGGCACGGGGAAGCTTCAAGAAGCAGGTTTTTTGTAGCATGTACATCGGTTTTTCCGAACCATTGCGAACAATGCGGGACCATGCCAAACAACAGGTTTTGCAGAAGCGCACTGAAGAGAGGAGCTGCTTTGCGCAGCCTGGTGCGCGGGATAAGGTTCGGACTCCAACCCAAGGAGAACGCCGATGCAGATACTTTTCAAGTCCCGCCATCCCGATGCGGCTTTGATGCGCGAAACCGTTGAACGCCGGGTGCGCTTTGCCCTTCGGCGCCTGAACGCGCTGGTTCCGCGGGCCGACGTCCAACTGGCCGACCTCAACGGCCCGCGGGGTGGTGTGGACAAGCGCTGCCAGATCGAACTGCGCACGGATGGCGCAGGCCCGGTGGTGGTTTCGTCCGTCGCCAGAGACTGGCGCACAGCACTGGACGACGCCCTGGCGCGAGCGACCCGGCATGTGCTGCGCACGCTGCGCCGTGCCAACCCAGCGCGCAAGCCGCGCAGGCAACTGCCGGGGCTTGAGGCGTAGGGGTGTCCGCCGCGCCTGCGCGGCGTCAGGCCCTCCTCAGATCGGCCGCGTCAAATACACCGCCTCGCGCCCCACGATGGGCTCGCGGGTGGGCATCAGCACCGTGCAGTCGTCGCACAGCGCGCGGATCTCCACGGTGCCGTCGGTGGCGATGAGTTCATCCTTGGCAAAGGTCTCGAAGCCCTGCACCGGGCGCGTGAACGCGAAGTCGGGCGTGAGCACCATGCAGGTTTCCAGCAACTCGAAACGGCGCTGCGGGCCGGGGACGGCGCGGACGGCGCGGTCGGCGCGGGGCTCGGTCAGGCCGAAGTGGGCGATGAAGTCCTGCGCCACCAGGGTTGCCAGGTCGGCGGCCGATTTCAGGAAGTGCTGGCCGCATTCGACCACCATGGCCACGCCGGCATCGCCCAGGGCCTGGCCGTGGCGGCCGTGCTGGATCAGCGGCGTGCCGGAGCCCAGGCCGTTGGGCATGACCATGTGCACGGGCGGCAGGCCGATGGCCAGGGCCGCCGCCGAGTTGCGCTCGTAGGCCGGATAGACCCAGAAGGGCTGCACGTCCTGGCTGGTGGAGTGGATGTCCAGAATGTGGTCGGCTGCGGCCACCACGGGGCGCAGTTCGCGCGCGCGGCGCAGCTCGGGGCTGTCGTCGCTGCCGTCGAGTTCGGCCGCCGACCAGACGCGGTTGAGGTTGTGCACCAGCTGGCGGCTCTCGAACGGGCGGGATTCGTCGAACGACTCGTAGGCCGCCACGTTGGCAAAACTGATGGTCAGCGTGCCGATGAGCGGGCGCACGCCGCTGTCGAGCAGGTGCGTGGCCGCGACCATGCCGCAGATCTCGTTGCCGTGCGTGAGCGCATTGACCAGCACATGGGGGCCGGGCTTGCCCGATTCGAAGCGGTGCACGTAGTCGATGCCGACATTGCCCTGGCGGTAGGCGGACAGGTCGCGGGGCAGCACTTCAAACAAGGGCGGGTTCTGGCTCATGGTGGGAGGGTTTCATTAACTGATAAGACAACACATCATTGTCGGTCCAAACGGTCGGGCATGCACGCCGCGCCGTGGCGACCTGCACGCGGTGTACGATGCCCGCCGACTGTTCATTGCCCTGAAAGCACCATGCCCAGCCTGCCCAGCCTGCCCAGCCTGCCCAGCCTGCGCCTTGTCCCCCTGGCCGATGTGGCCCATCTGCTGCCGGCCGACTGCGCCCTCGCCGAGCGCCTGCGGGCCGATCCCGAAGAATTCAGCGATGAGACCGCCGCCTGGATCACCGGCGACCTGCGGTGGCCCGAACTGCACCTGGACACGCCGCTCGTGGCCGATGGCGGGCTGCACCGGCTGGCGCAGGCGCAACCCGAGCCCGTGGCCCTGCCCCGCCGCGCCCCCCACCTGCTGCTCATCGAAGGCAGCCTGCGCATCGACGGCCCGCTGACCGCCAGCGACACCGATGGCACCACGAACCTGGTGGTGCTGGGCAGCCTGCAAGCACAGCACGCGGTGATCGGCGGGCAACTGGTGTACGTGAAGGATGTGCTCACGGTGGAGGAACTGCTCTGGGGCCACGACGGCCACGGCGACCTGCACGTGAATGCAGGCCTCGCCGCGCGCGTGGTGCTGTTCACCGACGGGTACCAGGTGCAGGTGGCGGGCGGCGAGCAGGTGGAGTTCCTGCTCGACGAGGTGCGCGGCGTGCCCAGCCTGGCGGAATTTTCTGCCGAGGTGGCCGGCCTGGTGTTCCTGCCCGGGTACTTCGACGGCATCGACGATGGCACGGACGGCATCGGCGATCTGCTGGACCGCGAGCGCGTGGTGGAGGCCGTGCGCGCCAGCGAGAGCCCAGTGCGCACCAGCGCCGAGATCACCGCCGACATGCCGCTGGCCAGCGACCTCTTCGCCGACGAGGCCATCAGCGTGGCCAACATTCTCGCGGCGGTGAATTCGCCCATCGTCACGCACAAGGAGAAGAAGGCGCCCGGCTGGTTTGGCCAGACCGACTTTTCGCTGTGCCGCCGGCATGTGGATGCCGAGGGCGACCAGCGCGACGACAACGTCTTCATCACCGTCTGGAAGACCTGGGACTTTTACCTCTCGGTGGAGCACGAGCCCACGCGCAAAGGCCTGCTGGCACGCCTGGCGGCAGCCGTGCTGCGCAAGCCCATCCCGTTCAACGAGGTGGCGACGCTGCTCTACCGCGGCTACACCGAGGGCACGGGCGACGGCTGGAAGGTGCTCGACGACGAAGCGCCTGCCGAGGCGCGAGAAGCCTGTACCCAGGCCTGGCGTGGCGTGCTCGACTACCTGCGCCGTGCCGTGGGCCAGTCGCGCGCCGGCTACCCGCTGTACCGCCGGCTGCAGGGCACGCTCACGCCCAAGCACATCGAGCAGTTCACCAGCCTGCCTTATTTCACCGAGGAGTACAACGACTGGTGGGACAGCGACAGGAACGGCACCTGGCAGGGCGACGTGTGGGTGGGCGCACGCCAGCCCTGCCTGCACGAGGGCGAGCCCTATGGCCGTGCGCTCAAGCTCAGCTGGGAGAACGGCGAGCCCCGTCCCGGGGACGACCCGGACGACATGTACAGCGCCTACCAGCTCGACGTCGACGAGGCCCGCACGGGCCCGCCGCTGGTGGATTTCAGGTACGCCCAGCGGCAGAACGAGACCAAGGCCACCCTGCCACGCGGGGCGGTGGACCACATCGCGCGGCTGCTGCGCATGGTGGCCCAGGTGGAAGCCAGGATCCGGGGCGCGCACGAGAAGCAGCAGGCCGAGCGCGCCGAGGCCCAACGCATCGAGGCCGCCGTGCGCCTGCTGGCCACGCCCCCGCTGGCACCGGACCTGCCCGATGCCGCCGTGTTCCCGGCCGAGCTGATGCTGCTGTCCGGGCAATGGCAGGCCGATGGCGAGGGCTATGTGGCGGCGATACGCGCCCACCAGTTGGCCCTGCTCACCCGCGCCGAACAGGGCAGCGAGGACGGCGACAACGAGGACACCGACGGCGAGGAAGACGGTGACGGCACCGCCCGGATCCCCGAAGACCCACGCAAGGCCAGCGCCCCCACGGTGCTGCAACTGGCCCGCGTGGTGAACCGCCATGCCGACGAGGCGCTGGCCGAGCGCTTTCGCCACCGCTTTGCCTTTGCCCCGGACGCCTATGTGCGCACGGCAGCCAAGGCCGGACAGTTCATCGGCCCGGCCCTGCTGCTGTCGGACGGCCGCATCCTCGCGCGCATCGGGCCCACCTACAGCGATGCCGTGCACTGGGCGCAGATCGAAGGCGTGACCGTGACCTTGCTGCCCGCGCTGCAGGGCCTGGGGCGTTCGGCCGACGGGCACTGCTTTGCCCAGAGCGACGGCACGCACATCACCACGCACCAGGGCTATGGCGGCCCGCTGATCGCGCAGTTGCCGCTGCCACGCGGCAACGAGGGCATCCCCGCGTCCATGGGCCTGGTGGCGGGCGCGCTGGGCCAACGCTGCGACGAGATCATCCCCTTCAACGACGGCCAGCGCGTGCTGCTGCGCAACCCCACCGGCATCTACCTGATCAGCGCTGCCCAGGGCGTGCAGCGCCTGCACCCGCAGGAGTTCGACGAGGGCGAAGACGGCGAGGACGATGGCGGCCCCTACACCTGGCCCAAGAACCACGAGGACGCCGCCGAGGGCGAGCCCCCAGGCAGCCTGCTGGCCATGGACATGCTGCACATGGCCCTGTCGCCCGACGAGCGCTTCATCGCCCTGGGCGACCAGGACAGCACGCACATCCTGCTCGACGCCCAGGGCCGGCCGCTGCGCACGCTGGACACCCACTCCTCCTACCCGCACCACGCCCGCTTCTCGCATGACAGCACGTGGCTGTGGTTCAACTCCTGCCACCTGTACAACGGCATCACCAGCGCCACGCGGGTGGATGACGCACAGGACGGCGAGGGCACGCTCGTGAACACGCGCTGGCGCGTGTACGCCTCGGCCACGCTGCCGGGCCTGGCCGTCATGGGCGATGCGGACGGCTACATCCATGCCCTGGACGGCGAGGGCAACATCCTGTGGCGCCACCATGTGGGCAGCACCATCAGCGCCGTCGAGGCATCGGCGGACGGCAACACGCTGCTGGTGGGCAGCTACGGGGGCTACCTGGCCGTGTTGGAGCGCACCGAAGCGGGCCTGGACCCGTATTCCATCGGCACCTCGCCCTACACGGAGGTGCGCCGCTGGATCTTCTGGGACAACGAGCCCGCGCCGCTGCGCTGGTAACGAGCGCAGCCCGCCCAGGGCCGCTCAGAAATGCGGACCGGGCCCTTCCCGGGCCAGCGCATCCTGCGCATTGCGCAGCGGGCAGACCTTGAGCGACAGGCAGCCGCAGCCGATGCAGCCATCGAGCTGGTCGCGCAGCGCGGTCAGGGTGCGGATGCGCTCGTCGAGGTCTTCGCGCCAGCGCTCGGACAGGCGGCGCCAGTCGGCCACCGTGGGCGAGCGGCCAGCGGGCAGGGCCTGCAGCGCCTCGCCGATGGCCGCCAGCGGCACGCCCATGCGCTGGGCGATCTTGATCACCGAGACCCGGCGCAGCACCGAGCGCGGGTAGCGCCGCTGGTTGCCTGCGCTGCGCACGCTGGCGATGAGGCCCCGCGTTTCGTAGAAATGCAGCGCCGAGACGGCCAGTCCGCTGCGCCGGGCCACCTCGCCCACCGAAAGATCGGCGGCCAGCTCTGCCATGGAATCGCCTGGTGCGTCGTCGTACTGCTTCATGACCCTGCTCCGAAAAGTGCCCGTTGACCTCAACTTAGCTTGAGGTTGAATACTAACAGCCTCTTCAACGATTTCAGGAACCCACCCATGTCCCAGATCGCCTCGCGCCTCACCTCCGCCCACGCCGCCACACTCGCCCACATCAACCCCGAGGGCGTGTACGACCCCGCCCCCAATGGCTACACGCACGTGGTGGTCGCGCCCCTGGCGGGCCGCACGGTCTATGCCTCGGGCCAGGGCGGTGAGAACCTGGCGGGCGAGCTGTCGCCGGACTTTGCCGAGCAGCTCGCACATGCCCTGGACAACATGCGCCGCGTGCTGGAGGCGGCCGGCGCCACCGTGCATGACGTGGCGCGGCTCACGCTGCTGGTCGTGGACCACACCGAAGCCCGCCTGGCCCTGTGGACCGAGGCCGCGCGCCGCGTGTGGGGCGACGCGCCCACGCCCGCCTGCACGCTGATCCCGGTGCCGCGCCTGGCGCTCGACGGCATGCTGGTCGAGGTGGAGGCCACGGCCGTGGTTGCAGCGGCGCGGGCATGAGACCACCACGCTCCCCGGCGCCCTGAAAAAAGAGCCACCATCCGTCATCGCGACCACCCCGGATGTGGCGTACCATGCTGCGCAGCGGTCCCATCCGGAGACCCAACCAGGAGGACCCATGGCCAAAGGTGAACAGCGCAGCAACAAGATGGCTAAGAAGCCCAAGAAGGACACGTCGATTCCCAAGGAATCCCACGGCTCCGACCGTCCCATGCCGCCCGTGACAGCCGTGCTGCCACGCGGCAAGGACAAGAACAAGTAAGCCAGCCAGCATCCGGCCCACCGCCGGACCGAACAACAGCCCCCACTGCCTCCCGGCAGCGGGGGCTGTTTTCCTGGTTCAGACGATGGGGCCGGGCGCAAGCCTGGCCAGCCAGTCCTCCTGCGGCTCGGGCCGGCCATAGAGGTAGCCCTGGTAGAGGATGTCGGGCGCACGCTGGCGCAGGAAGTCGGCCTGGGCCCGGGTCTCCACGCCCTCGGCCACCACGCGCAGGCCGAAGTGGCTGGCCACCGACAGGATGGCCTGCACCAGCACACCATCGTCGGCACTGGTCGGGGCATCGTGCACGAAGGAGCGGTCGATCTTGATCTCGTGGATGGGCAGGCGCTTGAGGTAGGCCAGCGAGGAGTAGCCGGTGCCGAAGTCGTCCAGCGACATCTCCACCCCCAGCGCCGCCAGCTCGCGCATCTTGCCGACGGCATCGTCGAAATCGTCGATCACCAGGCCCTCGGTGACCTCCAGCGTGAGCAGGCGCGGGTCGGCGCGGGTGGATTCGAGCAGCGCACGCAACTGCGGCACGAAATTGGCCTGGCGGAACTGGCGCGCGCTGAGGTTGACCGACAGGCGCAGGCGCTGCCCGCTCATCACCGGCAATGCCAGCAGCGCGCACGACTGCGCCAGCACCCAGTTGCCCAGGCCCACGATCAGGTCGGACTCCTCGGCAATGGGAATGAAGGCACCGGGCGCCAGCAGGCCATCGCGCGGGTGCTGCCAGCGCACCAGCACCTCGGCCCCCGTGAGCTGCCCCTGCGCATCCACCTGCGATTGCAGGAACAGCCGCAGCTCGTCGTCCGCAATCGCCTGGCGCAGCGTGCGCTCCACCAGGAAGCGCTGCTCCGCCGCCTCGCCCATGCCCTGCTCGAAGAAGGCCGAGCGCCCGCCCCCGGCCTGCTTGGCCCGGTGCAGCGCCGTGCCCGCGCGGCGCAGCGCCTCCTGGGGCGAGTCGGCCGGGCTCTGCGGGTACAGCGTGATGCCGATGCTGGCACCGAGCTGGGCCTCGTCGGCATAGCCCTCCAGCCGCAGCGGCTGCAGCAGCAGGGCCTGCACCTGCTCGGCAAAGGCCAGCGCCCGGCGGCTGGCCTGCGGCGCCTGGCTGGCCAGGTCGTGCAGCACGATGGCGAACTCGTCGCCGGCCACGCGCACCAGCAGGCCCTGGTCGGGCAGCAGCTCGGACAGGCGCAGCGCCACGGCGCACAGCAGCCGGTCGCCCATCTCGCTGCCGCGCGCATCGTTGAAGGTGGTGAAGCGGTCCAGGTCCAGCAGCACCAGCGCATGCAAGGCCCCCGGCACATTCGGCGCACGTCCGGAGCGCCACTGCAGGGCCGACAGCCGGTCCATCAGCATGGTGCGGTTGGGCAGGCTGGTGAGCGCGTCGAAGTGGGCCAGGCGGTGGATCTCGTCGGCCGCGCGCTTGCGCTCGGTGATGTCCTGCTTGAGCTCCACGTAGTGGGTGATGTGCCCGTCGGACTGGCGGATGGGGGCCACCACCACCGCCTCGATCACCTCGGCGCCGTCCTTGCGGCGGTTGACCTGCTCGCCGCCCCAGTTCTCCCCACGCTCCAGCGTGTCGCGCAGGCCCAGGCGCTGTGCAGGCGCCATGCCGTTGCTGGAGACCCGGGCCGATGGCTGGCCCAGCACCTCGTCGCGCGCATAGCCCATGCGGGCCAGGAAGGCGGCGTTGACATACTCGATGCGCCCGGCCAGGTCGGTGATGACGATGCTCTCGGGGCTCTGCTCCACGGCGCGCAGCAGCTTGCGCAGCTCGGCCTCGCTGTCGGCCAGGCTCGACGCGGTCTGCTGCGCCTCCTGCACACGGCGCAGGTAGCTGCGGCGCGACAGCAGCGTGGCAGCGGCCGTCACCGACAGAACGCCCGTGAGGTAGGCCAGGTAGGCCAGGCGGTTGCCATAGCGGGCGTCCGGCAGCCAGCCGCGCAGGTCGGCCCAGAGGAAGACCAGCATCAACACGCCTGTGCAGCCCGTGAGCCACAGGGTGGCGCGTGCGCCCAGGATCCAGCCCGCAAACACGATCAGCACCGGAAAATTGAGCAAATTGGGCCCGCGCAGGCCGCCATTGCTGGCCGCCACCATGGCCACCACGCCCCACACCCCCCAGACCAGCACCAGCGCCGCCTGGTGCCAGCGCCCCATGCGGCCCAGCACCACGGACAAGGCCCCCATGCCGCCCGCCCCCAGGTTGAGCAGCACATGCGTCCAGGACAGCGGGGCGTCCAGCAGCAGCAGCGCGGCGATCAGCGTGCCGGTGACCGCAACCACCCACGCACCGGCCCGCACCAGTTGCTGCGTGGTGGTGTCGTCGCGGTCGGAGGGCAGCAGGTGGGCAACAGCGCGCATGGTCGTCATCAAAGCGGTGGCAGCCGATGAATTGGCATGGTAACGCGATACATCGCGTCTATCGAGCCCTCAATTGCCACAGGCCGGCCCGACCACCGCCCTCGCGCCGGGGCACCCCGGCTATTCGGACTCGGCGTCGCCCGCAGCGGGCTCGCGCACGCCCGATCCCTTGCCCTTGGACTTGGCGCGCGCGTCCTTCTTGGCCTGGCGCTTGGCGTCCTCGGCCAGGCCGGCGGCGCGCCAGGCCTCGAACTCGGTGGGCGTCTCCAGGGTGATGCGCCCCAAAATGGCCGTGCGAAAGTCGGTCATCACGATCTCGGCGGTCTTTTGCAGGTTCACCCGGCCACCGCCCAGCATGGCGCCGCGCTTCCTGCCGATGGCTTCGAGCAGCTCCTCGTCGTGCATGGTGGCCATGCTCCCGGCAGGCAGGCCCAGTTTGTAGCGCGCCTCCAGCAGCGGTGCATAGTGCTGCTGCAGGCGGCGCAGCAGCTCCAGCGCCACCAGTTCCTCGTCGTAGGCATTGCGGCCCACGGCGCCGCTGGCGGCCAGGTTGTAGCCGCTTTCGGGAATGATGATGCGCGGCCACAGCATGCCGGGCGTGTCCCACAGGTAGAAGTCGTCGGCCAGCGTGATGCGCTGCTCGATCTTGGTGATGCCGGCCTCGTCGCCGGTCTTGGCCTGGCGCTTGTTGGTCAGGGTGTTGATCAGCGTGGACTTGCCCACGTTGGGCACGCCGCAGATCAGCACCCGCATGGGCTTGGCCATGCCGCCCCGGTTGGGCGCGAGGCGGTGGCAACCGTTGATGAGCTTGCGCGCGGGCGCGGCCTCCGAGGCATCGAGCGCCACGGCGCCCGTGCTGAGCTGGGCGTTGTACCAGTCGAGCCACAGCGCCGTGCGCGCGGGGTCGGCCACGTCCTGCTTGTTGAGCACCTTGAGCGTGGGCTTGTGCCCCGTGAGCTCGACCAGCAAGGGGTTGGCGCTGGAGCCGGGCAGGCGCGCGTCCAGCACCTCGATCACCACGTCGATGTCCTTGACACGTTCGGTGATGGCTTTCTTGGTCAGGTGCATGTGACCGGGGAACCACTGGATGGCCATGCGGGGGTACTTTCTAGTCGAACGGATCGGAAATCGGGGTGGCAAGGATAATCGCGGTTTGCCCTGGCGCTGTTTTAGCGCCTTTTCGGCATATTTTCTGCCAGCCATCGCCATGCCAACCAACGACAACACTCCCCGCAACCCCCAACAGGCCAAGGCCGACAAGGAGATGCTGTTCAAGGGCGTCACCTGCGCCCTCATCGGGCTGGTGATCCTGCTGGCGCCCTACGTCGCCAGATCGGGTGGCGTGCGCGATCTCATGGCCCAGGCCACCTTGGTGGGCTGGTTCGCTCTGGTGCTGGGCGGGGGCTTCATCGTGCAGTACCTGCTGCGCCGGGCCAAGCGCAAGCCGTGAGCGCCGCCACGCCTGCGGCACCGGTCGATGCCGCCCGGGCGATGTTCGCACAGATGCAGCATCAGGCTGCAGCGGTGAACATCACCCTGCGCGCGCCGCCGCCTGAGCCTACGAGTTGTTGTGGGCGTGGATGCAATGGGTGTGTGTGGGAGGGGTTCTTTGCTGCGGCTGATTATTGGCGCGAGGAGGCGTTGCTGCAGTTGGGGTGATGATGCTGTTGTTGCCCAGGCGTGGTTCAGCGGCCTGGTCTTCGTGGTTACTGCGTGCTTGGATTGAGGGCGGGAGCTGGGGTGTGCGCCCGGCGGCGCACCTACCTTCTTTTGCTTCGCCAAAAGAACGTAGGCCAAGAAAAGGCGACC
>NZ_AKJX01000116.1 GCF_000276605.1 Acidovorax sp. CF316
GAGCCTTGGACTTGCGGCATAAAACCAGTCCAAGTTTTTATCCGCACCCCCTTACTGCTTCAACTGGGTCAATATTCAGTGGAATTCAACAGGATGCACTGCCATTCCTTCGCCAGTTGATTGAAAACGAACTCAACAGCGCCAATGACAACCCTTTGATCGACCCGGAGGGCGAGCGGGTACTGCATGGTGGGCACTTCTATGGAGGACACATAGCGCTTGCCATGGATACCCTGAAAAATACGGTCGCCAACCTGGCGGACCTCATGGACCGGCAATTGGCGCTGCTGGTCGACCAGCGCTACAACCATGGGCTACCGTCCAATCTGTCGGGCTCCACCGGTCCTCGCGCTGCCATCAACCATGGCCTGAAGGCCCTTCAGATCAGCGTGTCGGCCTGGACCGCAGAGGCGTTGAAGCAAACCATGCCAGCGTCGGTCTTCTCGCGATCCACCGAATGCCACAACCAGGACAAGGTCAGCATGGGAACCATCGCCGCACGCGATGCCTTGCGGGTGCTGGAGCTGACCGAGCAGGTCGCTGCCGGCATGCTCATTGCGGCCCGGCAAGCGCTGGAACTGCGTCTGCGGATCAGCACGCTCCCACTGCCAGCCCCTCTCAGGGACTTCCTGGACGATCTCTCAGGGGCCATTCCACTGGTGGTCGAAGATCGGGCACTGGACAAGGAATTGCAGGAACTGATGCACGGCCTGCGCACGGGCAAGTGGGAGGTCTACAGCGCTTGAGCAGGGCACCGGCGCCAATCAGGTGAGCGCAGCTGTCAGGCAGGGGGCTGCCATGGGTTTCTCGCCGCGGATCGATGCGGGAGCGGGGGTTGCGACTGGCAATGGGCGGAACACGCCGAGGCCCTCATCTGCGGCCAACCGATATGGCGGGGCAGGCTTTCATGCGGCTATTTGCAACGGGAATGACCGAGGCCCGGTCTCTGTGCGATATTCACGGGACCTGTTCTAGAACCCGTCATCCCGCAGCACCAGGCGCCATAGACCATGGAACGCACAGACCAACTTCTGGCCGACCTGCAAGACTGCGAAGCAGCCAGTCTGGTGGGGGCGCACGACGCCGGGGCCGAGATCGCTGCGCGGGCCTTGCAAACCGCCAGGGAATGCGGGCTGCGGCCCGAAGCCGCGCTGGCGTCCGCTTGGCTGGCCGAGCACCAGCTGCGCCGGGGCGAGAGCGAAAAGGCGGCAGAGAGTGCCCACGCAGCCCTGGCGGAGGCCGACGCGCTCGAATTGCATGGGGTCGGTATCAAGCTGCGCAACACCCTGACCCGGGCCTGGTGCCAGCTCGGGCGGGCGGACGAGGCGCTGCCCGAGGCGATGTGGGCACTGGGGCGGGCACGCACCCTGGGAGCGCCCGGGCTGGTGTCGCGCAGCCTCTCCAGCCTGGCGGGCGTGGTGGAGTTGCTGGGCGACCCTGCGCATGCGATCACCCTCTTGCACAAGGCGGATGAAGAGGCCCGACGTGACGCTGACAAGGTGGCGCAGTTCGCCGCGGTCGTCAATCTCGCAGGCGCACTGTGCCGATCCGGGCGCCAGCTCGCCCATCTGCCGGGCCCGCTGGCTCCGACCGAAGCGCAGGCTGCGCATCTGCGCGAGGCCCTGGCCGTGGTGCAGAGGGCGAAGGTGCTCGCGCGCGGGCATGTACGCTGGAAAATGGTCTGCGCCGAGATCGAATGCCTGGCCCTGGAGGCCCTGGGGCGGCTTGCGGAGATGCGTGTCGCGGTCGATCGGCACCGCGCATTCGCCATCGAGGCGAAGGCCCCTGATGCCCGTGCAGAAAACGAACTGCTCAACGCGGACTGGCTGTTGGCCAGCGGGCGCGCGGCCGAGGCCTGCGAAGCGCTGGACCACCGGGTGGATGCGGCCGCGGCCCAGCGCAACGAAGGATGCCGCCGGTGGTGGTGGAGATCCCGGTACCGTGCCTTCAAGGCCGCTGGCTCCGATGCGCAGGCCCTGGCGGCACTGGAGTCCATGATGGTGCAGGTGCGCCGCGACCGGGAGCTCAGCCTGAATGCCCAGGCGCGCGTGCTGTTGGGCGAGGTGAGGATGGAAATCGCCCAGCAGGAACTTGCGCAGTTGCGGCTCGAAGCGGAAGAACTGCGCGAGCGCGCCGACGTGGCGACGCAGAAATCCCTGCTGGACCCGCTCACCGGACTGGCCAACCGCCGGGCACTGGATGCCCGCCTGATGGCCGTGCTCCCGATGGGGCATGGCCAGGCGGAGGGCTTTTCGCTGGCCCTGATCGACATCGACCACTTCAAGCAGGTCAACGATGGCTGGGGCCACGACGTCGGGGACGCCGTGCTGCGCGAGACCGCCAAGTTGCTGACCGGCGGCGTGCGAGGGGGCGACTTCGTGGCGCGCATTGGCGGCGAGGAGTTTGTCATTCTGCTGTGGGGACAGGCATTGGGTGATGCCTCCCTGGTGTGTGAACGGCTCAGGCAGCAGGTGCAGGCACATGACTGGTCCCGATTCGTGCCCGGGCGTGGGGTGACCGTCAGCATGGGGCTGACCTGTGCCCAGCCCCTGGACGATGCGGCCCAGCTTCTGCGGCGTGCGGACCAATGGATGTACGCGGCCAAGCGCGAAGGGCGCAATCGGCTGCAGGGAGGGTGAGGTGGGTGGCAGCCCCGTGGCCCGCATGCCCTGGCATGGCGGACCTGCAACTGCCGCACCACCTGCGCGCGCGGCAGGGAGTTTTGTATGGTTTTGTACGCAGCCATGGGCCGGCTACATTGGGTCAAGAAACCGCTGGGGCAAAGCGCCTTCCGGTTCAACAATCCGGCCGTCATTTCGACAAGCACACTCCCCCAAGGACCCCACCATGACTGCTGCAGCAAGCACCCAAGACAACGTTCTCTACACAGGCCGCACCCACACCATCGGCGGTCGCACCGGCGCCTCGCGCAGTGACGATGGCCGGCTGGACATCGCCCTCACGCGCTTCGGCACCGTGGGCACCGGCACCAACCCCGAGCAGCTGTTCGCTGCCGGCTGGTCGGCCTGCTTCATGGGCGCCATGGCCCGCGCCGCGCAGACCGTGGGTGTGCGGCTGCCGGACGACCTGGCGGTGGATGCCGAAGTGGACC
This sequence comes from Acidovorax sp. CF316, assembly GCF_000276605.1. Classification (GTDB taxonomy): domain Bacteria; phylum Pseudomonadota; class Gammaproteobacteria; order Burkholderiales; family Burkholderiaceae_C; genus Acidovorax. The sequence goes on from NZ_AKJX01000116.1 coordinate 3,113, forward strand.
TGGTGCAGGGGCCGGACGGCTTTGCGCTGGCGGCACGCCTGAAGGTCAGCGTGCCCGGCGTCGACCGTGACAAGGCCCTGGCCATCGTCGAAGGCGCGCACCAGCTGTGCCCCTATTCCAAGGCGACCCGCGGCAACATCGCGGTCGATCTGTCCGTCGCCTGAACGGCCTGCCTGCGTCCCGCCATGCCCTGGTCCATTTGCTAAGGAAGCCTGTGCCTTCATTCCTGCGGCGGCTCTGGCCGTCCACCCTGCTGGCACGCACCACGCTCCTCGTGGTGCTGGGCATGGCGCTCGCGCAGCTGCTGACCTATGTGGCCATCCGCTACGAGCGGGGCCAGACGCTCATGAACCTGATGGTCAGCGGTGTCGAGCGCGATATCGCCAGCTCGGTGGCCATCCTGGACCGGCTGCCCGCCAGCGAGCGGGAGGACTGGCTCCAGCGCCTGGAGCGGCCCAACTACACCTTCTCCCTGCAAGGTGCCGTGGACACCGCGCCCCCGGCATCGCCGGCCCTGTCGCGCTTCGTCGAAGTCGTGGCCACGGCACTGCGCCCGTTCCCGGTGCTGGCCGTGGGCCAGATCGAGAACATGCCGGAGACGGTGCGCATGCAGGTGCGCCTCGGTGATGGATCCTCGCTCTATGTGCTCGCGCGCCGGGTTCCGATGCCGGTCTCGGACTGGGTCACCTGGCTGCTGCTCGCCCAGTTGGTGGTGCTGGCGGCCTGTGCGTGGGTGGGCATGCGCCTGGTCACGCGGCCGCTGAAGCGGCTGGCGGCCGCGGCGGACCAGCTGGGCCCCGACCTGCAGCCCTCGCTCGTGGCGGAAAGCGGGCCGGCCGAGGTGGCGCAGGCCGCACGCGCCTTCAATGCCATGCAGCGGCGCATCGCCGGTTACCTCAACGAGCGCATGCAGATCCTCGCGGCGATATCGCACGACCTGCAGACACCCATCACCCGCATGCGCCTGCGTGTCGACCTCCTGGAGGGCATGCCCGAAGCCGACAAGTTCCGCCATGACCTCGATGCCATGCGCACGCTGGTCCAGGAGGGCGTGGGCTATGCCAAGACCCTTCAGGGCTCGCAGGAGCAGTTGCGCCGCCTGGACCTGGATGCCCTGGTGCGCAGCATCGCCAACGACTACGCCGACACGGGCAGCCCGGTCACCATGGCGGGCGAGGTCACCGTGCCCGTCACCACGCGACCCCATGCCTTGCGCCGCATCCTCACCAACCTGGTCGACAATGCGCTGAAATATGGCGAGCGTGCAGAAATGCGCGTGCGGCTGGAGCAGGACCACCTGTACATCGACGTCTGCGATGCCGGGCCGGGCATTCCCGAAGCGCAGCTGCTGGCAGTGCTGCAGCCCTTCTACCGCGTCGAGGGCTCGCGCAACCGCGAGACCGGCGGCTCCGGCCTGGGCCTGGCCATCGCGCACCAGCTGGCCCTGTCGCTCGCCGGAGAGCTCAGCCTGCACAACCGCCCCGAGGGCGGCCTGTGCGCGCGCCTGAAACTACCCGCCCATACCCCGACTGCATCCCCATGATGAGCACCACCGTTGCCCCCAGCGACCACATCCTCGTGGTCGACGACGACCGCGAGATCCGCGACCTGGTCAGCGCCTACCTGCAGAAAAATGGCTACCGCGTCACCACCGTGCCCACGGGGCGGCACATGCACCAGACCCTGGAGACGGCCGGCCCCTTCGAACTCATCATCCTGGACCTGATGCTGCCCGGCGAAGACGGCCTGACGCTGTGCCGCGACCTGCGCGCCGGCAAGTTCAAGGCCGTGCCCATCATCATGCTCACCGCCCGTGGCGACGAGGCCGACCGCGTGCTCGGGCTCGAGATGGGCGCCGACGACTACCTGGCCAAGCCCTTTGCCGCGCGCGAGCTGCTGGCGCGCATCAAGTCCGTGCTGCGGCGCACGCGCATGTTGCCACCCAACATGCGCAGCACCGAGGAGGCGCGCTACCTGGCCTTCGGCGACTGGCGGCTGGACACCGTGGAACGTGCCCTGCTGGACAAGGAGGGCACCATGGTGCCCCTGAGCGGGGCCGAGTACCGGCTGCTGCGCGTGCTCGTGGACCACCCGCAAAAGGTGCTGACGCGCGACCAGATCCTGTCCATCACCCAGGGGCGCGAGGCGGAGCTGTTCGAGCGCTCCATCGACCTCATGATCAGCCGCCTGCGCAAATGCCTGGGCGATGACGCGCGCGAGCCGCGCTACATCAAGACCGTGCGCAGCGAGGGCTATGTCTTCGCCGCCCAGGTCGAGGCGCTGGAAGGGTAGGGGCGGGTCATGCGCAGATGGCTGTTTTCGCTGCTGTTCCTGTTCGGTGGCTTGGCCTCGGAGCTCGCCCAGCCCGCGGGCCGGCCCTGTGCCGTGCCGTCCGCCAATGCCTCGCCGCCACCGCGGCGGCGTGGCGCCCTCCCGCCGCCCTAGTTTTCCGGTTTGTCTTCCCCGCATCGCACCACCGCCACCTTCAGGGTGGCGGTGGCGTTTTGGGAGCCCGTTTCTTTGCCGGCGGCGGCTTTGTATGGCTGTGTATCCGGCGTCGGTTTCGCTACACCACCATGCACTTGCAGGGGGTGCATGACACATGCCACATACACCGCGGCGGTGTACTGGAGCCAGCCGCCGACACGGTGTCGGCGCCCTTCACAACCCGCTGGAAAGAACCCACCATGGACACCACCCACACTCCCTTCGCCCGCCGCCGCAGCTTTCTTGGAAGCACGGCCCTCGGCCTGGCCATCGCCCCCCTCGGCAGCCTGCTCAGTGCCCCGTCGCTCGCCGCGGCGGGCAGCGGCGAGGCGACCCGCTTCGATGGGCTCAAGACCGTCGATGCCGGCGACCTGCGCGTCGAATATGCCGAAGCCGGGCCGGCCAACGGCCCCGTCGCCCTCCTGCTGCACGGCTGGCCCTATGACATCCATGCCTTCGTCGATGTCGCGCCGCGCCTGGCGGCTGCCGGCTACCGCGTGATCGTGCCCTACCTGCGCGGCTACGGTGGCACCCGCTTCCTGTCCGCAGACGCCGTGCGCAATGGCCAGCAGGGTGCTGTGGCCCAGGACATCATTGCGCTGATGGACGCGCTCGGAATCCGCCAGGCCGTACTGGGCGCGTTCGACTGGGGTGCGCGCACGGCCTGCATCCTGGCCGCCATCTGGCCCGAGCGCGTCGCCGGCCTGGTCTCCGTGAGCGGCTACCTGATCGGCAACCCCAAGGCCAATGCCAAGCCGCTGCCGCCGGCCGCCGAGTTCGCCTGGTGGTACCAGTCCTACTTTGCGACCGACCGCGGCCGCGATGGCTACGCCGCCAACCCGGCCGCGTTCAACCGCTTCATCTGGCAGCAGGCATCACCGCAGTGGCAATTCGATGAGGCAACCTACCAGCGCAGTGCCCAGTCCTTCGAGAACCCGGACCATGTGGCCATCGTGGTCCACAACTACCGCTGGCGCATCGGCCTGGTGGGCGGCGAGTCGCGCTTCGATGCGCTGGAGGACAAGCTGGTGGCAGCGCCCAGCATCGGCGTGCCCTCCATCACGATGGAAGGCGACGCCAATGGCGCACCCCATCCGGCCCCGGCCGCCTATGCGAAGAAGTTCACGGGCAGGTACCAGCACCGCCACCTGAGCGGCGGCATTGGCCACAACCTGCCGCAGGAAGCGCCCGCCGCCTTCGCGCAGGCGGTGATCGACGTTACCCGGCTCTGACCCCCGCCACCAAGCCGTCTGGAGCTGCTGCCATGACCCTCTATATCCTCGCGTTCGCCGGCGGGATGCTGACCCTGCTCAGCCCCTGCATCCTGCCGGTCCTGCCCTTCGTCTTCGCGCGCCATGACCGGCCCGCTGCGCAGGGCCACCTGCCCTTGCTCGCCGGCATGGTCGTCGCCTTCGCGTCCGTGGCCTCGCTGGGTGCGGTGGCGGGTGCCTGGGCGGTGCACCTGAACCAGGCCGGGCGCTGGATCGCGCTGGCCTCGCTGGCCTGGTTCGCGGTTTCTCTGCTGTTGCCCGGGGTGGCGGGCTGGTGGAGCCGCCCGCTGGTCCGGGCGGGTGAGCGCCTGCTGCGCGTCAAGACCCGAAGCACCTGGCTGGGCTCCGCGCTGCTGGGCGTCGCCACCGGCCTGGTCTGGTCGCCGTGTGCGGGGCCGGTGCTGGGCCTGGTGCTCTCCAGCGCCGCCCTGGCCGGCCCGGATGTGCACACCTGGCTGCTGCTGTTGTCCTACGGCGCGGGTGGCGCCGTCGCCCTCGCGGCCGCGCTGCGGATGGGCGCCCGGCCCCTGGCGGCCCTGAAGGCGCGCTGGTTGCCTGGCGTCGCCGGCCGCCGCCTCGCGGGCGGCGTGATGCTGGCCGCGGTGCTCGCGGTCGCCCTGGGCGTGGACACTGGCGTGCTGGCCCGGCTCACCGGCCCCGGGGCTGCAGGTGGGTTCGAAGCCCGCCTGCTGCAGCGCGTGATGCCGGGGGCCGAGGCGGCAGAGCTGCCACTGGAACGCAGTGGCGCGCCGCGCCCCTCCAGCCTGCCCATCGAATCCACGCGGGCCAGCCTCGATGGCGGCACCCGGTGGCTCAATGCCGCGCCGCAGTCCATTGCCGCGCTGCGCGGCAAGGTCGTGCTGGTGAACTTCTGGACCTACTCCTGCGTCAACTGCCTGCGCACGCTGCCCTACGTCAAGGCCTGGGCGCACAAGTATGCGGACCGCGGTTTGGTGGTGGTGGGCGTGCACACCCCGGAGTTCGCGTTCGAGAAGGACCCCGGCAACGTCCAGCGGGCTTTGCGCGATCTCGGTATCCCCTACCCCGTGGTGCAGGACAACGACTTTCGCATCTGGCGCAGCTTCAACAACCGCTACTGGCCGGCGCTGTACTTCGTCGATGCGCAAGGCCGGGTGCGGCACCACCAGTTCGGCGAAGGCGGCTACGCGGCCTCCGAGCGCGTGATCGAGGAGCTGCTGCGCGAGGCCGGTGCCTCCTCCCTCGCCAGCACCGGCGCCGTGTCACCGGATGCCAGGCCGGACACCCGGGGCCTGGGCATGGCTGCCGATGCGGACACGCTGCGCAGCCCCGAGACCTACCTGGGGTATGAAAAGGGGAGCCGTCCGCGCGTGGCCGGCAGCGTCGTGGCCGACCAGCCGGCGCACTACACCGCTGCACCGCTGCAGACCAACACCTGGTCGCTCGCCGGCAATTGGACGTTGGGCCCCGAGTTCGTGCAGGCCCAGCAGCCGGGCGGCCGCCTGGCGGTGCGCTTCGAGGCCCGCGACGCCAACCTCGTGCTGGGCGCTGCCACCGGGCAGCCCGTGCGCTTTCGGGTGACGCTGGACGGCCAGCCCCCCGGCATCCACCATGGCACGGACGTGGACGCCGAAGGCAACGGGGTGGCGGACGCGACGCGGCTCTACCAACTGATCCGCCAGGGCGGCGCGGTGAAGCCCCGCACCGTGGAGATCCAGTTCCTGGATGCGGGCGCGCGCAGCTATGCCTTCACCTTTGGCTGAACGGCCCTGCGGCGACCTGTTCAGTGTTTGCGCCATGCCCGCCAACGGACCCCGGTGCGGGGCCTCGCCGGTATTGAAGACAGACCTATCTGCTAGGCGCCATCTGGCGTAGCGGGCCGGGCACCGGCCGTTCAGAATGGAGCGGTACCGTCGCGGCCCGCGACAGGACAGGACGACAACGACAACGCCAGGAGACTTCATGCGCTTTACCTTTCCCCCCGCACGCCGATCGGTGCTGGCCCTGCTCGCCGTGCTGGCACTGCCAAGCGCCTGGGCCCAGGCGCCGGCCTACCCCGACAGGCCCATCAAGCTGGTGGTGGGCTACCCGGCGGGCGGTGCGGTCGACATCATCGCGCGCACGGTGGGCCAGGCCATGGCCACCAGCATGGGCCAGCCCATCGTCGTCGAGAACAAGCCCGGCGCCGGCACCAACATCGCGGTGAAGTCGGTGATCGGTGCTGCGCCCGATGGCTACACGCTGATGCTCGCCGCCAACGCGCTGGCGGCCAACATGGCGCTGTACCAGCCCGCGCCTTTCGACGCCGAGAAGGACCTGGTGCTGATCTCGCAGGTGGGCCGGGTGCCCGTGGTCATTGCCGCCAACCCCGCGGTGCCGTACAACACCGTGGCCCAGCTCATCGCGGCGGCCAAGGCCCGGCCTGGTGGCATCTCGTTCGCCAGCCCGGGCAACGGCGCCACGCCGCACATGGCCGTGGAGCTGTTCGCCAAGGCGGCCGGCATTTCCTTGCAGCACGTACCCTACCGCGGCGGCGGCCCGGCCATCACCGACACCATCGGTGGCCAGGTGCCGCTGGTGGCGGTCAACGCGCTGGAGGCCCTGCCGCACGTGAAGAGCGGCAAGCTCAAGGTGCTGGCCGCGCTGAGCGCCAACCGCACCAGCATCTTCCCGGACGTGCCGACCATCGCCGAATCCGGCTATCCCGGCTTCGAGGCCTCGGTCTGGTACGGCCTGGTCGCGCCCGCGGGCACGCCCAAGCCCATCACCGACAGGCTGCATGCCGAAGTGCAGAAGGCCCTCGATCAGCCCGAGGTCAAGGCGCGCATGACCGGCGTGGGCGGCGAGGTCACGCCCGGCAGCAGCGCCCAGTTTGCCGCGCTGGTGCGCTCCGAACGCCAGCGCTACGAAAAACTGGTCAAGGAAACCGGCATCAAGCCGGATTGATCCCATGGCGGCCCTCTGGCCTCGGCGCCGATTCCTGCCCCTGCTCGGCCTGCCCTTGTTTGCCGGGGCGCGGCCGGCGCAGGCAGCGGCCGATTTCCCATCGCGGCCCGTGCGCATCATCGTGCCCTTCACGCCCGGGGGCTCCAGCGACATCCTGGCGCGGGCCGTGGGGCTGGAACTGGGGCAGTCGCTGGGCCAGCCGGTCATCGTCGAGAACGTGCCCGGCGCGGGTGGAACCCTGGGCTCCGAGCGGGCCCTGCGTTCGCCACCCGACGGCCACACCCTCTTCATGGGCCACACCGGCACGCTGGCGGTCAACCCCTGGCTGTACCCGCAGCTCGGCTTCGATCCGCTCAAGGCGTTCGCGCCCGTGGCGCTGGTAGCCCGGGTGCCCAACCTGCTGGTGCTCCACCCCTCGGTGCCAGCCAGCAACCTGACCGAGCTGGTGGCGTACTCGCAATCGCACCCTGAGCGGCTGGTCTATGGCTCCGGCGGCAATGGCAGTGCTGCGCACCTGGCGATGGAGTTGCTCAAGCTGCAGACGGGCCTGAAGGCCCTGCACGTGCCCTACAAGGGCACGGCACCCTCGGTGAACGACCTGCTCGCGGGCCAGGTGCAACTGCTGTTCACCGGCGTGCCGGCGCTGCTGCCGCACATCAAGGCCGGCAAGATCCGGCCCCTGGTGGTGTCGGGCCGCCAGCGCTTGGTACAGCTGCCCGAGGTTCCCACGGTCGGGCAGTCCGGTGTGCCAGGCGCACAGGGCTTCGAGGCCGACCAGTGGTACGGCATGGTCGCTCCCGCGCGCACGCCGGCCGATGTGGTGCAGCGGCTCAACGCGCGCACCAACGACGCCCTGAGGGCGCCGGCCGTGGCCCAGCGCCTGGGCAGCGAAGGGGCCGAGCCGACACCGACCACGGCCCAGGCGTTCGGTGCCCTGATCACGAGGGAAAAGGCCCGCTGGGAATCGGTGGTCAAGGCCGCCGGGGTGAAGGCCGAATAGGGCCGCGCAGCCTATCAGATCACCCGGTTGCGCCTGCGGTCTCGAACTCCACCGCCTTGAGGTCGCCCAGCGGTGACAGCAGGGCCGGATCGAACGCGCGCGGCGCCAGGCCATCGCGCAGGCGCTGCGGCCAGTCGGGGTTGGCCAGCGCGCCGCGGCCCAGGGCCACGAGGTCGGCACCATCGCCCAGCGCGTTCGCCGCGCGTGCGGGGTCGTGCAGGCCGCCGTTGGCGATGAGGGCGATGCTGGGGGCATGGCGGCGCGCCAGCTGCACCAGGCTGGCATCGGCATCGGCATCGGCGAAGGCCGGCCGCCAGGCCTCGAACTCGGTGACGTGCAGGCAGTCCGCGCCCGACTGTGCCAGGGCGCTGAACACGGTGGCCGCGCCGCCCTCGGCCTCGGGCCAGCGGTGGGTGAAGTCGTTGACCTTGCCCTGCGAAATGCGCACCCCGATCGGCACTGCGTTGCCCAGCTCCTGCCTCACACCCTGCACCACCTCGCAGGCCAGCCGCACGCGCTGGCCGATGGGGCCGCCCCAGGTATCGCCGCGGATGTTGGTGTGGCCCGTGAGGAACTGGTCGAGCAGGTAGCCATTGGCGCCATGGACCTCCACGCCGTCGAAGCCGGCCACCTCCACGGCCAGCCGTGCCGCCCGGCGAAAGCCGGCGATGGCCTCGCCGATCTCGGCCTCGCTCATCGCCACGGGCAGCGGGTAGAGGCCTTCGCCGCGGTACAGCGCCATCTGCTGCCCCAGCGGGCGCACGGCCGAAGGCCCTGCCGTGTGACCGCGAAAGCGGTTGAACTGCGACAGCGCGCCCGCATGCATGAGCTGCGCGAACACGCGCCCGCCTGCCGCGTGGATGGCCTGCACCACGGGGCGCCAGGCCAGGGCCTGGGCCCGGTCGCTCAGGCCCGGCTGGTGGGCATAGCCCTGGGCGTAGGCCTGGTCGGTGTAGATGCCCTCGGTGACCACCAGGCCGAAGCCACCCTCTGCAAAGCGCGCGTAGTAGCGTGCCATGCGCTCAGTGGCCTGGCCTTCGGCCGTGGCGCTCACGCGCGTCATGGGCGCGACGACCAGCCGGTTGGGCAGGGCGAGGCCGCCGATGCGGGTGGGCGACAGCAGGGGCCTCATTCGCGCACCCCGGGGATGGTGGCGATGGCCTCGATCTCGATCATCGCGTCGGGCGAGTACAGGCCCGAGACCTCGACGATGGTGTCGGCCGGGTAGGGCGCGCTGAACCATTGGTGGCGCAGCTCCACGATCTTCGGGAAGTGCGCCATGGAGGTCAGGAAGATCGTGACCTTGGCCACGTGGCGCAGGTCCGAGCCGGCGGCCCGCAGCACGCGGTCGAGGTTCTTGAAGGCCTGTTCGGCCTGGGCATCGAAGTCGCCCTTGCCGACGATGGCGCCATCGTCGCCGATGGCCGCCTGGCCCGAGACGAAGACCAGGTTGCCCAGCGCAATGGCCTGGGACAGCAGGAAGGGGGCATAGGGATCGGGCTGGGTATGGACTTGCGTGAGAGGCATGGTGGCTCCTTGATGGATGAAAAGGGTTGGGTCATGTGACGCGCGAAGGCAATGACGTGCCGCCAGTTTCTCCAAATGAATGGCACCCGACAAAGGTCGATTTTTCAGGCGACAGATGAATAGAACTACACTGTCGCGATGCGCAGACTTCCCCCCTTGGGTGCCATGCGGGTGTTCGAGGCCGCCGCGCGGCGGCTGAGCTTCAAGGACGCGGCCGACGAGCTGCATGTCACCCCCACGGCCGTGAGCCACCAGATCAGGCTGCTGGAGGAGCACCTGGCCGTGCGCCTGTTCGAGCGCGGCACGCGCCAGGTGGCGCTGACGGCGGCGGGGCACCAGCTGTTTCCCGTGCTGCGCGATGGGCTGGACAGCTTCGAGCGCGCGGTCGAGCGCGTGCGCCGCACGCAGGGCCAGGCGCAGGCGGCCACGCTGTCATCGACCGTGGCCTTCATGGCCAAAGTGCTGGCGCCCCGGGTCGGCTCGTTCAGCGCACAGCACCCGGGCTGGAGCCTGCGCCTGGATGCCAGCCACCGCGTGGTGGACCTCGATACCGAGGCCGATGCCGCCATCCGCTACGGCAGCGGGCGCTATGCCGGCCTGGTGGTGGAGCCGCTGTTCCAGGACCGCTTTGCCCCCGTGTGCACACCGGCCCTGGCGGTGGCTGCGCGGCGCGATCTGGGCGCCGTGCCGCTGATCCACTTCGAGTGGGGCCAGGCGCCACGCGACGAGTCCCTGGCGCCGGTGTGGCGAACCTGGCTGGCGCGCGCCGGCCTGGGCGGCGACGCGCCCCCGGATGCCGGGCTCTCCTTCACCGAAGAGATGCATGCCGTGCAGGCCACCGTGGCGGGCCAGGGTGTGGGCCTGCTCAGCCTGACGCTGGTAGCCGACGAGCTGCGCTCGGGCGTGCTGGTGCAGCCCTTCGAGCTCGCGGTGGACAGCTACCGCTACGACCTGGTCTACAGCCCGCGCGCGGCCGACCGGCCGGCCACGCGCGTGCTGCGCGAGTGGGTGCACGGCCAGTTCGGCAACCGGGCGTGACAGGTCTTAGCGCAGCCCCATGTAGCTGGTCCACTTGCGCTCGTAGCCGTTCTTCTCGAACTCGTCGGCCATGAAGTCGATGAAGGAGCGCACCTTGGCCGAGAGGTGCTTGCGGCTCGGGTAGGCGATGTTGATCTGGATGCGCGGCAGGTCCCAGTCGTTGAGCACGGGCACCAGCCGCCCGGCCACGATGTCGTCGTAGACGATGTAGCTCGGCTGCACCAGGATGCCCAGGCCGCTGAGCGCCGCGGCGCGCAGCACCTGGCCGTCGTTCGATTCGAGCAGGCCCTGGATCGGCACCACGCAGCTGTCCGCGCCGCGGGCCAGCCGCAGCTCGTGCGCGTGGTTGGCGTACACGTAGATCAAAAAGTCGTGCGCGGCCAGTTCATCCGGCGACTTCGGCATGCCGCGCGATGCCAGGTAGGCCGGCGATGCGCACAGCACCCGGCGCGTGGAGGCCAGCTTGCGGATGGTGATGCTGCTGTCGGGCTCGAACTCGCGGTTGCGGATCGCCACGTCGATGCCGTTCTCGATCATGTCCAGGTAGCGGTTGGCGGCCTCGATGTGCACGCGCACCTGCGGGTACTGGCGGTGGTACTGCGCCAGGCGCGGCGCGATCAGCTGCATCGAGAACGACAGCGAGGCGCTGACGCGCAGCACGCCCGAGGGCTTGAGCGTGCTGGAGTTGATGGCCGTCTCCGCGTCCTGCAGCTCGGCCAGCACGGTGCGCGCGCGCTCGTAGAACTCCTGGCCCTCGCTCGTCAGGTACAGGCGCCGGGTGTTGCGCTCCACCAGCCGCGCCTTGAGCCGGCCTTCGAGCGACGCCAGGTGGCGGCTGGCGGCGGGGTTGGACAGCCCCAGCGCCTCGGCCGCGCCGCCCATGCTGCCCACCTCGGCGACCTTGATGAACAACTCCAGCTCGGTAAGGCGGTCCATATTTTCATTTAACGGAAATCTTCATTCCATTTTGACCTGTTTATGTTCTTTTGTGGAAATCATAAAGTTCGCATCCAGACCCCACGAACACGGCAAGGCGGAGACAACAACCATGCGCAACCTCGACCAGGACAACATCACCCAGGCGGTCATCGCCAGCTTTGCCGGCACGGCCGACCCCCGCCTCAAGCAGGTGCTCATCAGCCTGGTGCAGCACCTGCATGCCTTCGCCCGCGAGGTGGAATTGACCGAGGACGAGTGGTTCAAGGGCATCGAATTCCTCACCCGCTGCGGCCAAATCACCGACGACAAGCGCCAGGAATTCATCCTGCTGTCGGACGTGCTGGGCCTGTCCATGCTCACCGTGGCCATGAACAACCACAAGCCCGAGGGCTGCACCGAGGCCACGGTGTTCGGCCCCTTCTACGTGAAGGACGCGCCCACCTACGAGCTGGGCGCCGACATTGCCAACGGTGCCAAGGGCACGCCCTGCCAGGTGCGCGGCACGGTGCGCGGCACAGAGAGCGAAGCCATCCCGGGCGCCACACTCGATGTCTGGCAGTCCGACGACGACGGCCTGTACGACGTGCAGCACGAGGCGCTGGAACAGGCGCAGGCGCGCGGGCAGCTGCGTGCCGACGCCGAGGGCCGCTACCACTTCCGCTCCATCGTCGCCGTGCCCTACGCCATTCCGCACGACGGCCCGGTGGGCGCCATGCTGCAGGCCACGGGCCGCCACCCCTGGCGCCCGGCGCACCTGCATTTCATGGTGAAGGCGCCGGGCTACGAGACGCTGATCACCCATGTCTTCCGGCAGGACAGCGACTACCTCGACTCCGACGCGGTGTTCGGCGTGCGCCAGTCGCTGGTCTGCGACTGGACGCAGCAGCCCGATGGCAGCTACCTGCTCGCCTACGACTTCGTGCTCAACCCGGCGAAGGCGGGGTGAGGCCCATGCTGTTCAGCTTTCTCCTGCTCGACCGGCCGGATGCCGGCGACCTGCGCCAAGCTGTGCGCCCGCAGCACAAGGCCTACCTGGGTTTGGTGCAGCAGCGCATCGCGTTCGCCGGGCCCCTGGTGCACGACGACGGCAGCACCATGCTCGGCAGCCTGCTGGTCATCGACTTCGAATCCCGTGAAGCGGCGCTCGCCTGGCTGGCGAACGAGCCATTCACCCAGGCGGGCCTGTACGCCGGCACCACCGTCCACGCCTTCATCAACCTCTGGCCTCAGAAGACGGGGTTCCCTGCATGAGCACCTACCCGCAAACCATCCGCCACATCGTGATGTGGAACGTGCAGGGCGACACCCCTGCCGAGCGGCAACGCAACATCGAGCGCCTGTGCACCAGCTTCGACAGCCTCAAGGGCCGCATCCCCGGGATGCGGCACCTGGAGATCGGCGTGGACGTGAGCCGTACCTCGTACGCCTGCGACGTGGTGCTCTACAGCGAGTTCGATTCGCCCGAGGCCCTGGCCGCCTATGCCGAGCACCCCGAGCACCTGCGCGTACGGGCGGAGCTGGGCGCGATGCGCACCGCGCGCTACCAGGTGGACTACCCGGTCACCCCGGCATGAATCCGCCGCTGGAGAAGAACCCCATGCACGACTTCATCCACCGCCACCAGTCCCCGCGCACCGTGTTCGGCGCCGGGTCGCTGGCCCACCTCGAACGCGAGATCGACCTGCTGGGCGCGCGGCGCGCCCTCGTGCTGTGCACGCCCGGCCAGGTGGGCCAGGCGCAGCAGGTGGCCGACCGCCTGGGTGCGCGCGCGGCCGGCGTCTTCGCCCGGGCCGAGATGCACGTGCCCATCGAGGCTGCGCGTGCCGCACGCGACGAGGCACGCCGGCTGGGGGCGGACTGCGCGGTCGCCATTGGCGGCGGCTCCACCATCGGCCTGGGCAAGGCCATCGCGCTCGACGCGGGCCTGCCCATCCTGGCCATACCGACGACCTATGCGGGCAGCGAGATGACGCCGATCTACGGCATCACCGAAGCCGGCCTCAAGACCACGGGCCGCGACGCCCGCGTGATGCCACGCACGGTGATCTACGACCCCGAGCTCACGCTGTCGCTGCCCGTGCCGCCGAGCATCACCAGCGGCATCAATGCCATCGCGCATGCGGTGGAGGGCCTGTATGCACAGGACGGCAACCCCGTCATGGACCTGATGGCCGAGGAGGGCATCCGCGCCCTGGCCCAGGCACTGCCGGCCCTGCACCGGGACGGCGGCGACGTGCAGGCACGCGGCGATGCCCTGTACGGCGCCTGGCTCTGCGGCAGCGTGCTGGGCAACGTCAGTGTGGCCCTGCACCACAAGCTGTGCCACACGCTGGGCGGCAGCTTCAAGCTGCCGCATGCCGAGACCCACACCGTGGTGCTGCCCCATGCACTGGCCTTCAACCTCCGCCATGTGCCGGCTGCCGCCAGGCGCATCGCCCGCGCCCTGGGCGGCGTGGAACCGGGCGATGTGGCCGGTGCGCTGTTCGACCTGGCGCATGCCGCGGGCGCGCCCGTGGCCCTGCGCGACCTGGGCCTGCGCGAGGCCGACCTGGACACCGTCTGCGACCTGGCCCTGACCCAGCAGTACCCCAACCCCCGCCCGCTGGAGAAGGGGGCCGTGCGCCACCTGCTGCAGATGGCATACGAGGGGCGGCGGCCCGAACCCATGCCATTGCCGTAACGAACCACCATTCCACAGGAGACAAGCATGACAACGAGAACCACCCAGCCATCCCCCCGCCGCCGCCTCATGGGCCTGGCGCTGCTCGCGCTGGCGCCCTGCCTGGCCGCACCGGCCCTGGCGCAAGACAAGTACCCGAGCCGCACCATCAAGGTGATCGTGCCCTTCCCGGCCGGCACGGCGCCCGACGTGATGGCCCGCTTCTGGGCCGAGCGGCTGGCCAAGGTCGTGGGCCAGGGCGTCATCGTCGACAACAGGCCGGGCGCCAGCACCATCGTGGGCACGCAGCAGTTCGCCGCAGCGCCGGCCGACGGCTACACCTTCCTCTATACCGCCAGCGGCACGATCTCGATCAACCCCTACGTCTACAAGAAGCTGCCCTACCAGGTGGGCGACCTGGTGCCGGTGATCCAGACCCTGTCGATCCCGCTGGTGATCACGGTGGCCAACAGCTCGCCGTTCAAGACCCTGCCGGACCTGATCAAGGAGGCGAAGGACAAGCCGGGCAAGGTGAGCTATGCCTCCTACGGCGTGGCGACCGCGCCGCACGTGTCCATGGCGCATTTCGCCAACAGCGCCAACGTCTCGATGAACCATGTGCCCTACAAGGACGGCGGGCTCAACGACATCGTGGGCGGCACGGTGGACACGGCCTTCAGCCCGATTGCCGACGTGCTGCAGTTCATCCGCACGGGCCGGGTGCGGGCGCTGGCCGTGTCGAGCCGCCAGCGCCTCGAATCGCTGCCCCAGGTGCCCACTGTGGCGGAGACCTTTCCGGGCTTCGAGGGCGATTCCTGGCACGGCATCTTCGCCCTGAAGGGCACGCCGCAGGCCGCCATCGACCTGGTGGCGGCCGCGTCGCAGAAGATCGTGGCGTCGGACGAGTACAGGAAGTACCTGGGCAGCATGGGCCTGGTGCCCATCGGCGGCACGCCCGAGGCCTTTGCCAGCGTGCTGCAGGTGGACGGCAAGCGCTGGGTCAACGTCATCAAGGGCAACAACATCACCCTGGACTGAGACCGGTCAGAGTAGGTGCTCCAGCCGGATCGGCAGGTCGCGCAGGCGCTTGCCCGTGGCATGGAAGATGGCGTTGGCGATCGCCGGTGCCACGCCCGTCATGACCACCTCGCCCAGGCCCTTCACGCCCAGGTGGTTGATGCGCGGGTCGGGCTCGTCGATGAAGTCGGCTTCGATGCTGCCGATATCGAGGTTCACCGGCAGCACGTACTCGGCCAGGTTGGCGTTGAGAAAGCCGCCGTAGCGCGGGTCCACCTCGCTGACCTCGCGCAGCGCGGCGCCGATGCCCCAGACCACGCCACCCTGCACCTGGCTGCGCGCAGTGCGCGGGCTGGCCACGCGGCCGCAGTCGGCCACGCTCACCACGCGCGGCACGCGCACCCGGCGCGTGTGGGGCTCGATGCGCACCTCCACGAAATGCGCGATGTAGCTGAAGGCCGCGAACTCCGGGTAGTGCGGGCCGGCCGCCGAAGGCAGGCCCTGGGCCAGCCGCGCATAGATCTGCTCGGGCTGGCCCGGAGCGCGGTGGCGGCTTTCCACCTCGATGAAGGGTGTGCGCGCGGCCTTCAGGATCTGCGCCGGCGTGCGGGCGCGCCGCGAGGGGTTGAGCGCCGCCAGCTCTGCCATGGCCTGCTCGGCCGCCTGGAGCGCTGCCGGCAGGGCCGTGGCCGTGCCCCAGGAGCCGGCGGTCAGGTGCTGGGGCACGCTGCGCGTGTCGCCCAGCACCACGCTGACCTGGCGCACAGGCACCTGCATCACGCCGGCCACCGTGTTGGCCACGGCCGTGCGGATGCCCTGGCCCATCTCGTGCCCGCCGATGTCGATGCGCACCCGGCCGTCGTCCGATACGCGCAGCCGCGCGACGGCCGGCGCCGTGGCCGCCTTGTAGGCCCCGGCGGCCACGCCCCAGCCGATCAGCGTGCCATCGGCCGCCTGCATGGAGCCGGGTGCCGGGCTGCGGCGTGCCCAGCCAAAGCGATCGGCACCGCGCGTGAGGCACTGCGCCAGGTGGCGCGAGGAGAAGGGTTTGCCCGACTGCGGGTCGACCTGCGTGTCGTTGGCCAGGCGCAGCGCCACGGGGTCCTGGCCCAGCGCATGGGCCAGTTCGTCCATGGCGCTTTCGAGCGCGAAGCAGGTGAAGTGCTCCCACGGCCCGCGCATGAAGCCCGGCGTGTGGGTGTCGGTGCGCACCAGGCTCTCGCGCCCGCGAAAATTTGCACAGGCATACATGCTGGCCGAGATCTCGGTGCACGACGAAGGGAACAAATCGTGCTGCGAAGTCTGCTGCTGCACCTCGTGCGTGATGGCCTGCAGCCGGCCTGCGGCATCGGCCCCGAGCTGCAGCCGGTGCGTGCTGGCGGGCCGAAAGCCCGAGGCATTGAACACCTGCCCGCGCGTCACCCCCAGTTTGACCGGGCGGCCCAGCCGGCGCGCCGCCAGCGCCACCAGCACCGTGTGGCCCTGCAGCGAATTCTTCTGGCCGAAGCCGCCGCCGACCGAAGGTGAGACCACGCGTACCTGCTCGGGCGCCACGGCCAACTGCCGCGCCAGGCCGTGGCGCAGCGCACCGCTGTTCTGCGTGGATTCGTAGACCGTGAGCGCATCGCCCTGCCAGTGCGCCACCGTGCCCAGCAGCTCGATGGGGTTGGCATGCTGGGCGGGGCCGCGGTACTGCGCCTCGATGCGCACGGGGGCTGCGGCATAAGCCGCATCCGCGTCGCCGCGCAGCTTGTCGGCAAAGGCCGGCTTGGGCAGCGGCAGGTCGGCCTGTGGGAGGGCTCGGTTGCCGGGTGCGGCGAAATCCACGGTGAACGGCGCTTCGTCGTATGTGGCGCGCACCTGCGCGGCGGCCTCGGTGGCCGCCTCCAGCGTATCGGCCACCACGATGGCGATGGGCTGGCCGCTGTAGGCTATGGCCGTGCCGGCCAGCGGCTGCAGGCTCTGCACGCCATAGCCCCCGCCCAGGATGAAGCCGGCCGAGGCCAGGCCCTGCACGTCCTCGTGCGTGAGGATGAGGCGCACGCCGGGCACGGCCTGGGCCGCGCTGCGGTCGATGGAGCGCACGGTGCCGCGGCCGATGCGCGCCACCGCGAGCATGGCGTAGGCCATGCCGGGCAGGTTCTGGTCCGTGCCGTAGCGCGTGGCGCCGCGCACCTTGTCATAGGCATCCACGCGCGCGGTGTCGGGGAATTCCCTGGGGGTCTGTGTTGTCGTCGTGGTCATGCCGTGCCTGCCCGTTCCCTGGCGATGAAGAGTGCGTCGGCCACCGTCTGGCGGCCGAGCTCGATGCGAAAGCCGCTGTGCTGCCCGGCCCGCGCATCCGCGAAGGCGATGGAGCCGGCGCGCAGCGCGCTCTCGCGCGTGAGCGGCTGGCCGAGCAGCGAATCTTCGGCCTGGCGCGCGCGCCAGGGCCGGGTGGCCACGCCGCCCAGCGCAATGCGTGCGGCGCGCACGACGCCGCCCTCGATCTGCAGCGCCACGGCGGCCGATGCCAGTGCGAAGGCATAGGACTCGCGGTCGCGGACCTTGTGGTACGTGGAGGCGCGACCCAGTGGCGAGGCCGGCACGCGGATGCGCGTGACCAGCTCGTCGGGGGCCAGCGTGGTCTCGATGTGCGGCGTGCTGCCCGGCTCGCGGTGCAGCGCCTCGATGGGAATGCTGCGCATGCCGCGCGGGCTGATGGTGTCCACCACGGCGTCGAAGGCCGTGAGCGCAATCGCCCAGTCGCCGGGGTAGACGGCATTGCAGGCGTCGCTGGCGCCCAGCAGGGCCTGGCCGCGGTCGGCGCCGTCGATGGCGGCGCAGCCGCTGCCGGGCTGGCGCTTGTTGCAGGGGTAGGCCTCGCCGCCGCGAAAGTACGCGCAGCGCGTGCGCTGCAGCAGGTTGCCGCTCACGCTGGCCATGTTGCGCAGCTGCTGCGAGGCGGCCTTCCACAGCGATTCGGCCAGCGCCGGGTAGAGCACCATGACGCGCGGATCGGCGGCCACCCGGGCCATGGGCGCGAGCGCGCCGAAGCGCAGCTCGGCGCCCGTGGTGTGGATGGCCGAGAGCTCGCGCACACCGGTGATGTCGATCACGGCGGGCGGCGCCATCACGTCCAGCTTCATCAGGTCGTACAGCGTGGTGCCGCCGGCCAGGAAGCGCGTGCCCTCGGGGGCTGCGGCCATGGCGCGCACGGCATCGGCCGCCGTGGCGGCGCGGGAGTAGGCGAAGGGGCGCATGCTCAGAACCTCCGCACCAGGGGGGCCGCCTGCTGGATGGCGCCCACGATGCCCACATAGGCGCCGCAGCGGCACAGGTTGCCGCTCATGTACTCGCGGATCTGCTCGGGCGTCTTGGCGTGCCCTTCGCGCACGCAGGCGATGGCCGCCATGATCTGGCCCGGCGTGCAGTAGCCGCACTGCAGCGCATCGTGGTCGATGAAGGCCTGCTGCATGGGGTGCAGTGCGCCGCCGGGGCCCTCGATGCCCTCGATGGTGGTCACCGCGCGCCGGTCGGCCTGCGCCGCCAGGGTGAGGCACGAGGCCACACGCTGGCCATCGAGGTGCACCGTGCAGGCGCCGCACTGGCCGTGGTCGCAGCCCTTCTTGGCGCCCGTGAGGGCCAGGTGCTCGCGCAGCGTGTCGAGCAGCGAGGTGCGCGCATCGACCACCAGGGTGACCGGCTGGCCGTTGACCTGCAGGCGGATAGGCAGCTCGTAGGCCGGGGCCGAGGCGGGCAGGGCCGGCGCGGCGGTGGCATCGGGGGCGATGCCGGCGGCCAGCGCGGCCGCCGCGCTGCCGACCACCATGTCGCGGCGGTTGAGTTCAATGCCGGCCAGGCATGGGGATGGGGTGCCTGCGGCGTCTGGGAAAGGGGGCTTCATCGTCGTCTCCTGCGGTGGAGCGGCCAGCCCAACAGCATGTATGGCCATTGGCTTTTCGCGGTGGGCCGGATCGTATGATCGGCCCGAGCCCATGGGAAGTAGGCACTTGAAAGTGCCTCACTTACCGCGCGGAAACCGCCATGACCCTGCCTGACACCAACTACGCCCACCGCCATCCACTGCACAAGCACCCGCCGGGCCCTACCGACCCGGAGCTCGACCGGCTGGTGCGCGAGATCATCGGCCGCGTGGCCGACAAATGGACCATGCTGGCGCTGGAGGTGCTGGCCGAGCACGGGCGCCTGCGCTTCACCCGCGTGGGCGAACTGGTGGGCGAGATCAGCCAGAAGATGCTGACCAAGACCCTGCGCCAGATGGAGGCCGATGGCCTGGTGGTGCGCACCGTGTTCGCCGTGGTGCCGCCGCGCGTGGAGTACGAACTGACCGAGCGCGGCCAGAGCCTGGGCGCGGCCTTCTGCGGCGTGTGGCTGTGGGCCGAGGAGCACCGCCAGGGCATCCTCGAATCGCGCCAGGCTTTCGAGGACGGCAGCAGCGCTGCAGCGGGTGGGAGCGAGCCTGCTTCCTGACGGCCGGGCTCAGTTCGGCCGTTGGCCCGTGCGGCTGTTGTCGCTGCCGGGCAGCGTGTTCCAGGTGATGGGTTGCCACAGTGCCAGCTGCGCCAGCGCGGGGCTGGTGTTGACCAGGTCGGCGATCGAGTAGCGGTCGAGCTCGCGCAGGAAGACCTCGGTGGCCTGCCGCAGGGCCACCTCCAGGCCGCAGCCGCCGGTCAGCACGCAGTGGTTGTCCTCACCCAGGCACTCGACCAGCGCGAAGTCTGCCTCCAGCCGGCGCACGACCTCGCCGAGCGAGAGCCGGCGCGGGTCGGCCGCCAGGCGCATGCCGCCATTGCGGCCGCGCACCGTGTCCACCCAGCCGGTCTTGCCCAGCGCCTGGGTCACCTTCATCAGGTGGGCCTGCGAGATGCCGAAGGCCTCGGTGATGTCGGCGATGGTCACCAGCGCATCGGTGCGGGAGGCCAGCACCAGCAGCACGCGCAGGGAGTAGTCGGTGAAAACGGTCAGGCGCATGGGACAGGGCGTGGAAGCATTGCGCCCGATTGTCTCAGTTGGCGTGTGGCTGGACTGCCGCGGTGCGGCCCAGCACATCGGCAAAGCCGTGGTTCACGTCGCGGTGGCCGGCTTCGTCGGCGCGCACGGCCAGCACCACGTCGCGCAGGCGGGCATCGGCGGGCAGCTTCCAGTAGGCGATGGCGATGTCGGGGGCGGGCACGTTCTCGACCCGGCCTTCATCGATTTCGGCCAGGTACAGCGTGTAGCTGACCACGGCCTGCTCCTCGAAATAGCCCACCAGGCGGTGCGCCGTGCGCGACGAGACCAGGTACAGCGCGAAGAAGCAGACGAAGAACACGGCCTGCGTGAGCAAAATCACCGCGCGCTCGAACCAGCTGGGCCGGGCGATCTCGATGAAGGTCATGAGGTGCATGCGCTCGTTCTCGGCCTCGTCGAGCAGGGTGCGGATCCAGCCCTCGTCGTCCACCATCCAGCGCAGGCAGCGCAGGTGCACGAGCATGCCGCCCACCATTCCGGGCACGGCGGCCACCGTCTCCAGCACGATGGCGCGGTTGCCATAGCGCTTGGCGAAGAAGGTGTCGGCAAAGAAGCGCAGCGCCAGGGTGATGGCCAGGGCCACGCGGTCGGACAGGCCGTGGGCAGGGTGGTGGGCATCGAGGCTGCGGGCGAAATCGGGGGTATGGGTATCGGTGGTCATGATGGCATTCCAGTGGTGGCGCTGGGATCGAAGGCCAGGTACCTGGATGGCTTGCTGTCTACCGCGCCGCGTAAACATGTATTTAATGTATATATTTAAGTCAATGCTGTCAATGCAGCGGCGCCGCCCGGCCAGGGCGGCTCCCGCGTCAGCCTTTGGACTGCAGCCGCAGCCGTGCGAGCAGGGGCGCGCCGAACAGGTTCACGAACAGGCCCACCATGAGCAGGGCGCCCCCCGCGAAGTGCACCGGCTGCAAGGTCTCGCCGAAGGCGATCCAGCCCGTGGTCAGCCCCACCAGGGGCACCAGCAGCGTGAACGGCGCAACACGGTTCACGGGGTAGCGCGCGAGCAGGTAGGTCCACACCCCGTAGCCGAACAGCGTGGCGGCCCAGGCCAGGTAGGCCACCGAGGCGAACGAGGCCCAGCTGAAGCCCTGCAGTGCCTCCGATATGGCCTGGGGTCCCTCGATCAGGCCCGACAGCGCCAGCAGCGGCAGCGGCGGCACCAGGCTGGCCCAGACCACGAAGGCCAACTGGTTCATCGGCCCGTAGCGGCCCACGGCGCGGCTCACGAGGTTGCCGCAGGCCCACATGGCGGCAGCCGCCACGGTGAGCAGAAAGCCCAGCAGCGGCATGGAGGCGCCATGCGCGCTGCCGATCAGCACCAGCCCGCCGGCGGCCAGCAGCAGCCCCGCGAGCTGGTTGCCCTGCCAGCGCTCGCGCAGCCACAGCACGGTGAGCACCAGCGTGAAGAAGGACTGCGACTGCAGCACCAGCGAAGCCAGGCCCGAAGGCATGCCCACATGGATGGCGCTGAACAGAAAGGCGAACTGCCCCACCGACATGGTCAACCCGAAGACCAGGTACAGCCGCAGCGGCACCTTGGGCGCCTTGAAGAACAGCAGCGCGGGAAAGGCCGCGAGCATGAAACGCAGCGCCCCCAGCAGCAGCGGCGGCACGCCGGCCAGCCCGACCTTGATGACGGCGAAGTTGACGCCCCAGACCAGGATGACGAGCAGCGCCAGCCCCAGGTCGCGCGGGCGCAGGGAAGCAGTTGGGGTCATGGGGCAACCCCTGGGGTTGCGGGAGGGGTGTTGGGGCAGGTCAGGCAGAGCATGCCGGAATCTTAGGCCCCCGGCCGCCAGCCCGCCATGCGCGCGCAAGACGACCGAGGATCAGAATCGGACATTCACTTCGCGTCGATCACGATGGCGCGGAAGTCGTTCACATTGGTCAGCGTGGGTCCGGTCACCACCGCGTCGCCGAGCGCGCCGAAGAAGCCGTGGCCATCGTTGCGTGCCAGTGCATCGGCGGGCCGGATGCCCAGTGCCTGTGCGCGCTGCAGCGTGGTGGGGGTGAGCTGGGCGCCAGCGATCTCCTCCTGCCCATCCACGCCATCGGTGTCGCCCGCCAGCGCATGGATGCGCGGGTGGCCCTGCAGCGCCAGCGCCATGGACAGCAGGCATTCCACATTGCGCCCGCCGCGCCCGTCGCCGCGCACCGTGACCGTGGTCTCGCCGCCCGAGAGCAGCACGCAGGGCGCGGCAAAGGGCTGGCCGCGCTGCGCCACCTGCAGCGCGATGCCGGCCAGCACC
This sequence comes from Acidovorax sp. CF316, assembly GCF_000276605.1. Taxonomy (GTDB): domain Bacteria; phylum Pseudomonadota; class Gammaproteobacteria; order Burkholderiales; family Burkholderiaceae_C; genus Acidovorax. The sequence continues at coordinate 25,244 of NZ_AKJX01000116.1, forward strand.
CGGCCGACGTCGCGCGCTTCGCCCTCCAGCGCATCGCCCAGGATGTACGGCGTGTAGCCGGCCTGGCGCGCCACTTCGGCAGCGGCCTCTAGGGCCATCTGGGGCGTGGCCACCATGCGCACCGCGCTGCGGGCCAGATGCGGATGGTCGGGTGGGGGCGATTCGCCCTGGCCCGACTCCAGCAGCTCGCGCACGGCGGGTGGCAGCGCAATGCCGTAGCGGCGCACGATGCCGAGCGCGTCGGCGCAAGTCGTGGGGTCGCCCACCGTGGGGCCGGAGGCGATGTCCATGGGCGCATCGCCGGGCACGTCCGACAGCAGCAGCGTGAACACGCGCGCCGGGTGGCAGGCCAGCGCGAGCCGCCCGCCCTTGATGGCCGAGAGGTGGCGCCGCAGGCAGTTCATCTCGGCGATGGTGGCGCCCGACTGCAGCAGCGCGCGGTTCACCTCCTGCTTCATGGCCAGGGTGATGCCGGGCAGCGGCAGGGGCAGCAGCGCCGAGCCGCCGCCAGAGATGAGGCACAGCACCAGGTCGTCCTCGCGCAGCCCGGCCACGGTGCCGAGCATGCGATGTGCCGCCGCCATGCCGGCGGCATCGGGCACGGGGTGGGCGGCCTCCATGATCTCGATGCGCCGGCAGGGCACAGCGTAGCCATAGCGCGTGACCACCAGGCCCGAGAGCGGTCCGTCCCAGTGGTCTTCCACCGCGCGTGCCATCGCGGCCGAGGCCTTGCCCGCGCCGATCACCACCAGGCGGCCCGTGCCCAGGTCCTGCCAGGACGGCAGCTGTGGTGGCACGCACCGCGCAGGCTGCGCGCTGGCGATGGCTGCGTCGAACATGCGGCGCAGCAATTGCTGCTGGGGCGTGGCCGCCATCAGCGGGCCGGCGCCTGGCCGATCTCGAAATGCGCCAGGGTCTCCAGCGCGCGCACCAGGGCCGAGTGGTCCCAGGCCGCGCCGCCCTGCGCCACGCAGCTGTTGAACAGCTCCTGCGCCGTGGCGGTGTTGGGCAGGGCCACGCCCAAGGCGCGCGCGCTGGCCAGGGCCAGGTTCAGGTCCTTCTGGTGCAGCTCGATGCGAAAGCCCGGGTCGAAGGTGCGGCGCAGCATGCGCTCGCCATGCACTTCGAGGATTTTGGACGAGGCAAAACCGCCCATCAGCGCCTGGCGCACGCGCGCCGGGTCGGCGCCGGCCTTGGCAGCGAACACCAGGGCCTCGGCCACCGCCTCGATGTTCAGGGCCACGATGATCTGGTTGGCCACCTTGGCGGTCTGCCCGTCGCCGTTGCCGCCCACCAGGGTGATGTTCTTGCCCATCAGCTCGAACAGGGGCTTGATGCGCGCGAAAGCAGCGTCCGGCCCGCCCACCATGATGGACAGCGTGGCGTTCTTCGCGCCCACTTCGCCGCCCGAGACCGGCGCATCCAGGTAGTCGCAGCCCAGGGCGTTGATGCGCTGCGCGAAGTCCTTGGTGGCGATGGGCGAGATGGAGCTCATGTCCACCACGGTCTTGCCCTTGGTCAGGCCGGCGGCCACGCCGCTCTCGCTGAACAGCACGTCTTCGACATGCGGGGTGTCGGGCACCATGGTGAAAGTGATGTCGGCACGCTCGGCCACGCCGCGCGCGGTGACGCACTGGGTGGCCCGGCTTTCGGCGATGGCGGGAGGCACGCGGCCGCGGGTGTGCACGAAGAGCTGGTGGCCGGCCTGGATCAGGTGCTGCGCCATGGGCGCGCCCATGGTGCCCAGGCCGATGAAACCGATCTTGAGGGAGCTGGTGGTCATTGGAAGGTGTCCTTGAAAATCATGCGTGGGTCAGGGCCGTGCGCCAGCCCAGGCCGGCCTCGGTGGTGGTGGCGGGTTTGTATTCGCAGCCGATCCAGCCCGTGTAGCCGATGGCGTCGATGTGTTTGAAGAGCCATGGGTAATGGATCTCGCCGGTGCCCGGCTCGTTGCGGCCCGGGTTGTCGGCCAGCTGGATGTGGCCTATGCGCGCCAGGTGCTTGCGCAGCGTGACGGCCAGCTCGCCCTCCATGCGCTGGGCGTGGTAGATGTCGTACTGCACGAAGGCGTTGCCCGCATCCACCTCGTCCAGCAGGCTCAGCGCCTGGGCCGTGGTGCTCACGAAAAAGCCCGGGATGTCGTAGGTGTTGATGGGCTCTATCAGCAAGCGCAGCCCGGCCTGGCGCAGCGCCTGCGCGGCAAAGCGCAGGTTCTCCACCAGCGTGCGGTGCAGCAGCGCCGGGTCCGCACCTTCGGGCGCCTTGCCGGCCAGGCAGTTGAGCTGCTGCACACCCAGGGCCTGGGCATAGGCGATGGCCTGCGCCACGCCGTCGCGGAACTCCCCCTCGCGCCCCGGCAGGCAGGCGATGCCGCGCTCGCCCGCACCCCAGTCGCCTGCGGGCAGGTTGTGCAGCACCAGCTGCAGGCCATGGGCGTCGAGCTGGGCACGGATCTCCTCGGCCGGCCAGGCGTAGGGGAACAGGAACTCGACGGCGGTGAAGCCCGCACGTGCGGCGGCGCCGAAGCGGTCGATGAAGGGCAGCTCGGTGAAGAGCATGGTCAGGTTGGCGGCAAAGCGGGGCATGTCGGTCTTTCGTTCAGTATTCAATCCAGCAGGCCGGCGAGTTCCAGCCCGGCGTGGCCGCCGGGGTGGCGGCAATCGATGTCCTCGAACTCGTTGACCTTGTCGATCTCGGTGCCCATGGCGATGTTGGTGACCTTCTCCAGGATCACCTCCACGACCACCGGCACCCGGTGCTCACGCGCCAGGGCTAGGGCTTCGGTAAGGGCTCTGGCGATCTTCTCGGGGTCGGTCACGCGCAGCGAGCGGCAGCCCAGGCCCTGCACCACGGCCTGGTGGTCCACGCCATAGCTGCGCAGGTCGCCCTCGCCCGGCGCCACGTTCTGGTTCTCGAAGGCCAGCTGCACGCAGTAGTCCATGTCGAAGCCGCGCTGGGCCTGGCGGATCAGGCCCAGGTAGCTGTTGTTCACCAGCACCTGCACATAGGGCAGGTTGAACTGCGCGCCCACGGCCAGCTCTTCCATCAAAAACTGGAAGTCGTAGTCGCCCGACAGCCCCACCACCGTGCGCGTGGGGTCGGCCGCCACCACGCCCAGTGCGGCCGGAATGGTCCAGCCCAGCGGGCCGGCCTGGCCGCAGTTGATCCACTGGCGCGGGCCGTAGACGTGCAGGAACTGCGCGCCCGCGATCTGGCTCAGGCCGATGGTGCTCACGTAGATGGTGTCGCGCGGCAGCACGGCATTCATCTCCTCGTACACGCGCATGGGCTTGATGGGCGTCTCGGTGAAGTGCGACTTGCGGTGCATCAGCGCCTTGCGCTCGGCGCAGCGGCCGGCCCAGTCGCTGCGCTCGGGCAGGCCGCGGGCATCCCGGCGCTCGCGCGCCACCTGCACCAGGAGCTGCAGCGCAGCGCGCGCATCGCTGACGATGCCGAAGTCGGGGTTGAACACGCGGCCGATCTGCGTGGGCTCGATGTCGATGTGCACGAACTTGCGCCCCTTGCAGTACACCTCGGGCGAGCCGGTGTGCCGGTTGGCCCAGCGGTTGCCGATGCCCATCACGAAGTCGCTGGCCAGCAAGGTGGCGTTGCCATATCGGTGGCTGGTCTGCAGGCCGCACATGCCGGCCATCAGCGGGTGGTCGTCGGGCAGGGTGCCCCAGCCCATCAGGGTGGGGATCACGGGCACGCCGGTCAGCTCGGCAAACTCCACCAGCAGGTCCGAGGCATCGGCGTTGATGATGCCGCCACCGGCCACGATCAGCGGGCGCTCGGCAGCTTCCAGCATGTCCAGCGCCTTTTCCACCTGCCGGCGCGTGGCGGCGGGCTTGTAGACCGGCAGCGGTTCGTAGGTGTCGATGTCGAATTCGATCTCGGCCATCTGCACGTCGAAGGGCAGGTCGATCAGCACCGGACCGGGCCGGCCCGAGCGCATCAGGTGGAAGGCCTGCTGGAAGGCGCGCGGCACCAGGGCCGGCTCGCGCACCGTCACGCTCCACTTGGTGACCGGCTTGGAGATGGACTCGATGTCCACCGCCTGGAAGTCTTCCTTGTAGAGGCGGGCGCGTGGCGCCTGGCCGGTGATGCACAGGATGGGAATGCTGTCGGCGATGGCCGAGTACAGGCCGGTGATCATGTCGGTGCCGGCCGGCCCGCTGGTGCCCACGCACACGCCGATGTTGCCGGCTTTGGCGCGGGTGTAGCCCTCGGCCATGTGCGAGGCGGCCTCCACGTGGCGGGCCAGGATGTGGGTCAGCGACTGGCGCTCGCGCAGCGCGGCGTAGAGCGGGTTGATCGCTGCGCCGGGCACGCCGAACAACTGCGTGATGCCCTCCTTTTCCATCACCAGAACGGCGGCCATGGCGGCCTTCATTGTTGCCATTGCGGGGTCTCCTGTCGGGGTTGAGTAATTGGTGGACTGGATGCTCCGCCCAATGGCCACCGCCCGGAACCCGCATCCAGGGCATTAGCGTTATTCCCTTTTGGAATGCAATCGGCCGCAGGGCGCTGCCGATAATCGATTCCATGGATCGCCTTCTCGGAGTCAAACTGTTCGTGCGCGTGGTCGACCTGGGCTCGTTCAGCAAGGCCGCGGCCGAGATGGGCGTGGGCCAGCCCTCGGCCACCAAGCTCGTGGCCCAGCTCGAAAAGCAGCTGGGCTCGCGCCTGCTGCACCGCAGCACGCGCGGCGTGTCGCCCACCGAGATCGGCCGCCTGTACTACGACAAGTGCAAGCTCATCACCCACCATGTCGAAGAGGCCGAGACCGTGGCCGCGTTGCTGCAGTCGCAAGTGCAGGGCGGGCTGCGCATCAGCACCTCGGTGGCCTTCGGGCGGCGCGTGCTGGTGCCGCTGGTGATGCGTTTCATGCGCGAGAACCCGCGCCTGCAGATCGACCTGGTCTTCGAGGACCGCTATGTGAACCTGGTGGAGCAGGGCATCGACGTGGCCATCCGCATGGGGCGCCTGGCCGATTCGACGCTGGGCGCGCGCTACCTGGGGCTCAACCCCTGGGTGCTGGTGGCGTCCGGAGACTACCTGGCGCAGCGCGGCACGCCGGCCACGCCGGAAGACCTGGCTCGGCACGATGCGCTGATTTACAGCACCGTACAGGGCGATGCGCGCTGGCATTTCAGCAATGGCACGGGCGTGGCGCATGCGGTGCCGGTGGCGGGCCCGCTGCGCTCCAACAACCTCTCGGCCCTGCTGGCGGCCACGCGCGGCGGCATGGGCGTCGCGGCGCTGCCGACCTACGTGGCGCATGGCTCGCTGGCAAGCGGTGCCGTCGTGCCGCTGCTGCCCGGCTGGACCCTGCCGCCGCAGGAGATCCATGCCGTCTATCCCTCGCCGCGCATGGTGCCGGCCAAGGTGGTGAGCTTCATCGAATGGCTGCAACTGCAGATGGGCGAGCGCTGGTGGGAGATACAAAGCGGCGATCAGGCACCTTGAAAAGAAGCTACGCTTGCAGTCCCTTCACCGATTTGCTGCGGGCATACCACCGCCGTTTCCTGACCATGCGTGAGACCATCCAGACCCTCGAACCTTCCATGATCCGCGAGGTCGCCAATGCCGGCCTGGGGCGCGACGATGTGCTGGCCTTCTGGTTCGGCGAGAGCGACGAGGTCACGCCCGAGGTGGTGCGCAACGCCGCCATCGCATCGCTGCAGCGCGGCGAGACCTTCTACAGCCACAACCTGGGCCTGCCTGCGCTGCGCGAGGCGGTGGCGCGCTACACCAGCGCCCTGCACCCGGCGGTGGACGCGGGCCGCATCGCGATCACCTCGGGCGGCGTGAGCGCGCTCATGCTGGCCGTGCAGACCCTGGTGGATGCGGGCGACGAGGTGGTGGTGGTCACGCCGGTGTGGCCCAACCTGGTGGCGCAGCCGGTGATCCTGGGCGCGCGCGTGCGCACCCTGCCGCTGACTCCCGCCGATGGGCAGTGGACGCTGGACCTGGATGCCCTGTGCCGGGCCGTGACCGCCCAGACCCGGCTGCTCATCCTCAACGCCCCCAACAACCCCACGGGCTGGACGCTCACCCGCGCGGAGCAGCAGCGCATCCTGGACCACTGCCGCAGCACGGGCACCTGGATCCTGGCCGACGAGGTCTACGAGCGCCTGTACTACGAACCCACCGAGAACCGCTGCGCGCCGAGCTTTCTCGACATCGCCAGCGCCGACGACCGGCTGGTGGTGGCGCACAGTTTTTCCAAGAGCTTCCTCATGACCGGCTGGCGCCTGGGCTGGCTGGTGCTGCCGCCCGTGCTGGTGGACGGCATCGCCAAGGTCATCGAGTTCAACACCTCGTGCGCCAGCGTGTTCACCCAGCGCGCCGGCCTGGCCGCGCTGGAGCACAGTGCCGACATCACGCCGCGCGTGGTGGCCCACCTGCAGACCTGCCGCGACACCCTGGTGCCGCTGCTGGCCCAGCTGCCGGGCGTGAAGGTGGCGGCGGCGCGCGGCGGCATGTACGCCTTCTTCCAGATCGAGGGCGTCACCGACTCCCTCGCGCTGGCCAAGCGCCTGGTGGCCGAGGCCGGCCTGGGCCTGGCACCGGGCAATGCCTTCGGCGCCGAGGCGCAGGGCTGGCTGCGCTGGTGCTTTGCCTCCCAGGACCCGGCACGCCTGGTCGAAGGTGTGCGCCGCCTGCGCGCCTGGCTGGAGGCCAACCCGGTGCGCTGATCCCGGCTACTGGGCGTCAGCCTGTTGGGACGGATGCGCCTGCTGGAAGGCCGGCAGCGCCTGGCAGCGCCCGTCGATGGCGACGAGCGTGGGGTAGGGCGACAGATCCACCTCGAAGCGGCGGGCATTGAAGATCTGCGGCACCAGGCAGCAGTCCGCCAGGGTGGGCGTGTCGCCAAAGCAGAACGGCCCGGCGCCGCTGCCGGGGGCCGTGAGTTCGGTCTCCAGCGCCGCAAAGCCCTCGGCGATCCAGTGCTTGATCCAGTCGCTCTTGGCGGCATCGGCCACGCCCAGGGTACCGCTCAGGTACTTGAGCACGCGCAGGTTGTTGAGCGGGTGGATCTCGCAGGCGACCACCAGCGCAAGCTGGCGCACGCGCGCGCGGTCGGCCGCCGCAGCGGGCAGCAGGGGTGTGCCGGGGTACTGCTCTTCCAGGTATTCGAGGATGGCCAGCGACTGGCTCACGCGCATGCCGTCCTCGCCGAACACCGGAACCAGGCCCTGTGGGTTGATGGCCTTGTACTCGGGCTTCAGGTGCTCGCCCCCGTCGCGCACCAGGTGCACGGGGATCTGGGTGGCCGTGAGGCCCTTGAGGTTGAGCGCGATGCGCACCCGGTAGGCGGCCGAGCTGCGGAAGTAGGTGTAGAGAATGCGGTCCATGGCAGAGATGATAGTGCGCGGCTTTCAGTCCAGGGCCAGGTAAACCCGTCCAGCTTCGATGCGCACGGGGTAGGTGCGCACGGCATCGGTCACGGGCTGGCAGGTGGGCGCGCCGGTGCGCACGTCGAACTTGCCCTGGTGCAGCGGGCATTCGATCTCGTGGTCATCGAGAAAGCCGTCGCACAGCCGGGCATGGCCGTGGGTGCACAGGTTGTCGGTGGCGTAGACCGTGCCCTCCACGCCGTAGAGCGCGATGTCGCGCCCGTCGACGGCCAGGGCTATCACGTCGTCCTGCGGCACGTCGTCGAACGCGGCCGCATCGGTCCATTGCAGGGTGGTGGTGTCGCTCATGCTGGAACTCTCTAGATGGGGTAGATGATCGAGTTGGGGATCATTTCGCTGTCGTAGACAACGAGCTTCTTCGCAAACTTCAGGCCTTCGGGCGTGCGCACCACCTCGTCGATGTAGCGGCCCGTGTTGAATACCGTGGACACCTGCGAGAGCTTGGTGCGCAGCACGGCGTAGTTGGCCTCGCAGTGGATGCGCTCGCCGTCGAGAGTCCGCACCACCGGCGCGCCGATGATGTGGCGCTGGTAGTAGGGGTCGTGGAACAGGGTTTCCTTGATGCCGTAGACCCGGTCCCGCAGCATGCCCTTGCTCTCGAAAGACAGCGTGGCCAGCGGAAAGCCACGCTCATGGTTCTCGCGCGGCTGCAGGCGGTAGCTGCAGTCGTCGGTGAAGAAGCCGGGCCACAGGTCCCAGTCGCCCGAGTCGACGGCGCTCGCGTAGTCGGCATAGAGCTGGGTCAGGGCGTAGTAGGTGGTGAAGTCCATCTCAGTCCTCCATCACTTCGCGCCAATACTGGTACATGCCGCGGATCAGCGTCTCGGTGACCATGTGGTCGGTGTCGCCCACCTCGCGCCCGCCCAGTTCGGCCAGCGCGCGGTGAAAAGGCTTTTGCTCGAAGCCCTGCTGCGAGAACTCGATCACCTCTCCATCGTCGGCCGAGACAAAGCCCGCCGGGCCGAACAGGTTGGCCTGGCGCAGCCGGCGCTGGGTCATCTCCTCGGTGTCGTCCGCGAAGCCGAAATGCGTCCACACGAAGTCGAAAGCGCCATGGCCTGCGGGCTGGATGTGGCGCGTGGAGACGCTGTTGACCTGCTGCTGCAGGATCACGCTGGGGAACAAGGTCATCATCACCGCCGTGGGCCCGCCCCACCAGGGCTCGGGCACGATGTCGAGGAAGCGCGGGTCTTCGAGTTGCATGCTTTCCTTGAAGCTCGACACCTGCGTGACCTGGCCGGCCTTGCCTGCCTGCCCACGCGTCGAGACCATGGCCGCATGGCGGTGGCGCGCGTCCATCCTGAGCTCGCTCTTGTTGTCCGCACGCCAGAGCCCGAAGGTTACGAACCAGGTGTGCAGCAGCCCGGGGTGGTAAGGGTCCTTGATGTTCTCCTGCATCAGCTTCCAGTTGCCGGGGATGCGCTGGCGGCTGTAGCCCAGCAGGGTGAGCTGGCGGCCGTTGAACAGGCGGTCGAAGTAGGCCAGGATCTCGGGGCCGAGGAAATCCTCGAACGGTTCCACGGAGTGGTCGAACGATGCGAACACCACACCGCCGCGCGTGGCCACCTTGAGCCGGTTGAGCCCGTGGTCGGCGGGGTTGAAGTCGGCCGGCATGCCGCCGTGGACCTTGCCGTCCTGCTTCACACCGCGGCGAAACGGCACGCCCTGCAACTCGCCCTTGAGGCTGTAGTTCCATTGGTGGTAGGGGCAGACCAGCTCCTTGCGGTTGCCCGAGCGCTCGCGGCAGAACTGCATGCCGCGGTGGGCGCAGACGTTCTCGATCACGTTGATGCCGCCCTCGGCATCACGCACCATGACCACCGAGCGTTCGCCGATCGCCGTGCGCTTGAAGTCGCCCGCGTTGGGGATCTCGGCTTCGAGGCCCACATAGCACCAGTGCTTCTGGTAGAAGAAGCGTTCTAGCTCCTTGCGGTGCAGTTCCTCGTCGGTATAGACCTTGAAGGGCACGCGGCTGGTGCCCGGGCCCTCCCACCGGGCCTGCGTCGGGAAGATGGTGTGGGGTTCGCTGCTCATGGCTGTCTCCTTGTTTCTTGTGGTGGGCGGTGCCGCGGTATCACAGCCGCTCCTCGCGCCACAGGCCCAGGGCCTTCTGTACCGGACGGTCCGAGTACGAGAAGAGCATGGTGTCGGCCCGCGCGCGCAGCGCCAGCGTGTGCCAGGATGGCACCACGAACACATCACGCTCCTCGAAGGGGTGGACCTGGCCCTCGATCTCGGCCTCGCCCCCGCCCTCCAGGCACACATACACCGTGCCATCGGTGCAGCGGCAGGGCCGGGTGACAAAGCCGGCCGGCAGCCTCTGGGCGAAGGTGCCCAGGGTGGGCATGGGCGATGCGCCCGTGGCCGGGTTCACGAAGCGCTGCTTGAAGCCCCGATGCGCATCGGGCGTGCCATGGGACAGGGCGAGCAGCGCCGCCCGCGTCTGCGCGTAGGGGTAGATGAACAGCCGGGTCGGATCGCCAGGACGCGGGCTGTCTTCGTCCACGGGCAGCATGTTGGCGCCGTAGCGCGCCAGGGCGTCGCCCTCGGGCCGCTCCACGCCCTGTGACCGCTCCAGGGACTTTTCGGCAAAACCCGCATCCAGGAAGCGCACCAGCGGAATATCGAGACCATCGAGCCAGACCACGGGCTCGCTGCCCAGGTTGCCATGGTCGTGCCAGGTCCAGGCCGGGGTGATGATGAAGTCGCCTCGGTGCATGGTCACGCGCTCGCCGTTCACTGCCGTGTAGGCGCCTTCACCGTCGAGCACCAGGCGCAGGGCCGACTGGGTGTGGCGGTGCGCGGGCGCCACCTCGCCCGGCAGGATGAGCTGCAGCCCCGCATACAGCGACTGCGTGATGCACGACTGCCCGCGCAGGCCCGGGTTCTCCAGGATCAGCACGCGGCGCTCGGCCTCCTCGGCGCTGATCAGCCGGCCTGCTTCCATCACCTGGTCGCGCACGGCCGCGTAAGACCAGTGGTGCGCCACGGCGGGCGAGCGCGGCCGGGGCGGCACCAGCGCGCCCAGCACCTCCCACAGCGGGGTCATGCTGTCGCCACCGATGCGCTCGTAGTAGGCCTTGCGGGCGGCCAGGGTCTCTGCGGAATGGGTGTGGGGCTGTTCCATGGGGCTTCCTTGTGCGTTCAGGTGCCGCTGGCGTAGAAGGCGTCGGCATACACGTGCTCGGGCAGCACGCCCAGTCGGCGCACCAGCAGCGCGGTGGCCTCCACCATCGGTGGCGCGCCGCACAGGTAGGCGCGAAAGCCGGCCAGTCTCGGCCAGTCCTTGGCGATGGCCTCGGTGACCAGGCCCGTGCGGCAACCCGGCACGCGGCCCGAGGCCAGCACGGTGTGCACCGTGAGGGCAGGGTGCTCGCGCTGCAGCGCGGCCAGCCAGTCCATGCCGTAGACATCGCGCTCCGAGCGCACGCCGAAGTACAGGTGCACCGGGTTGCGCATGCCGGCCGCGAGCGCACCGCGCACGATGGACAAAATGGGCGCCAGGCCCGTGCCGCCCGCCACGCAGAGCATGGGCCCGTCGTGCCGGCGCCGCAGGTAGGCGGAGCCCAGTGGGCCGCTCACGCGCACCGCGTCACCCACCTTCAGCTCCCGGGCGATGTAGCCCGTCACGCGCCCCTCGGGCACCAGCCGCACGTGGAACTCCAGCCCGCCATCACCGGCCAGGCCCGCCATCGAGTAGGGGCGCACATGCGCGGGCGTGAACTGCAGCTGCGCGTACTGGCCCGGCGAGAAATCGAGCGGCTTGGCTGGCAGCAGCCGCAGGCGCTTGATGTCGTGGGTGGCATCCTCGATGGCGAGCACGGTGGCCTTGAGGGTGCGCGCGGTGTGCACCACCACCTCGTCGGGCTCGGCGATCTCTACCGTGCAGGGCTCGGTCACGAAGGTCTGGCAGGCCAGCACATAGCCGGCATCGCCATCGGTGGCAGCGCCCAGGGGGCGCTGGGCCTCGCGGCCCGATTCAAGCACCTCGCCTTGCACCACCTTGCAGCGGCAGGTGCCGCAGCGCCCTGCCATGCAGCTGTACGACACGGGCACGTCGTTCGCGCGCAGGGCCTCCAGCAGGTTCACGCCGGCCGTGGCTTGCAGGGTGCGCCCCAGCGGGCGGACGTGGATTTCCATCGTGCGTTGTCTCTTCTTCGTTCTGGATCGCGGTGCTCCCTGCGGGAGTCATGGCCGCGATGATCCGGGCCCCTTGAAAATCAGTCAACGCAATGGGGTGAATGTTGAATATCATTGAAATCAATATTCATCGGGGCAGGCCATGGAGCTCAAGGACATCGATCTCAATTTGCTGGTGGTCTTCAACCAACTGCTGGCCGAGCGCAAGGTCTCCAAGGTGGCGGAGAACCTGGGCCTGGGCCAGCCTGCGGTGAGCAATGCCCTGGCGCGCCTGCGCCGGCTGTTCGATGACGAGCTGTTCCTGCGCACCGCCAGCGGCATGCAGCCCACGCCGTTCGCCGAGCAACTGGCCGAGTCGGTGGGCTATGCGCTGGGCATGATCCATGGCGCGGTGAATGCGCGCAACGCCTTCGATCCCGCCAGCAGCCAGCGCAGCTTCACGGTGGGCATGACCGACATCGGGGAGATCTATTTCCTGCCGCAGCTCATGCAGCGCATCGGCGAGCTGGCGCCGGGTGTGGCCATCAGCACCGTGCGCAACACCGCGGTCAACCTCAAGGACGCGATGGAGGCCGGCCAGGTGGACCTGGCCATCGGCCTGTTGCCGCAGCTCAAGGCCGGCTTCTTCCAACGCCGGCTGTTCGAGCAGGACTACGTGGTGCTGCTGCGCCAGGGCCACCGGCTCGCGCAGCGCCGGCAGTTGCGTGCGGTGGACTTCTTTGCGGCCGAGCATGTGGCCGTCGTCTCGGCCGGCACCGGCCACGGCCAGGTCGACGAGATCCTGGACAAGCATTCCCCCGAGCGGCGCGTGAAGCTCAAGGTGCCGCACTTCGTGGCCATCGGCCACATCCTGCAGTCCACCGACCTCATCGCCACCGTGCCCGAGCGCCTGGCCGGGCGCATGGTGGAGCCCTTCGGCCTGGTGGCGCGCCCGCACCCGGTCAAGCTGCCGCGCATCGCCATCAACCTGTTCTGGCACGCCAAGTACCACAAGGACCCTGCGAACCAGTGGCTGCGCACGCTGGTCTTCGACCTGCACTCGGACTATGCGGGCCGGGCGCAAGGGCCGGCGCTTCAGTAGCGGTCGTCCTCGTCGCTGCCGTTGCCCCAGGTGCCCACGTTGGCGGACTTGAGCAGCGGCGAGGCCTGGCCCGCCATGGCCAGCTCGTCCGCGGCGGCCATGAGCTCGGGGCCGAAGCGGGCCATGCTCTTGGCCGTGAGCCGGGCCGAGGGGCCGGCGATGACCAGCACGCCCGTGGTGGGCTCGCCCTTGCGGCGCACGGGGGCCGCCATGGAACTCATGCCGGGCGCATAACCATCCTGGATCAGGCTGTAGCCGCGTTTGGCATGCGCGCGCAAGGCCGTCTGCAGCGCCTTGAGCGTGGTGGGCGCGTTGGGCCCGAACTGGCGCGGGCTGCCCAGGCCCTGTTTGGACACGCGTGCGGCGGCCTCGTCTTCGGGCAGGGTCATGAGCCAGGCATGGCCTGCGGCGCTGCACGACAGGCGCAGGTCGATGCCCATGTCCGGGTCGTACAGCAGGCCCGACTTGGCGCCCTGGGCCTTGGCCACCAGGGTCAGCCGCTCGCCGTCGACGATGGCCAGGCGCACGAGTTCCTCGGTGGTGCGCGCGAGCCGGTCGATCACGGGCTGGGCGATGTCCACCACGCCCGAGCGGCTCAAAAAGCTCAGCCCCATCGAGGCCATCTTGGTGGTGAGCGCGTAGTCGCCCTTGTGCGGCATCTGGCGCACGTAGCCATAGCCGATGAGCTCGTGCAGCGTGCGGTGGCAACCGCTGCGCAGCATGTTGAGCTCGGTGGAGATGCGCGCCAGCGCCACGCCATCGGGGTGCGCGACCAGGTATTCCAGGATGGCCAGGGATTTTTCGAGCGCTCCGCTCATGGGGTCTCCTTCGGGTGGATGGCCACGATCATACGCAGGCTTTCAGAATTTGAATGAGTTGTAAATGTTGAATGACGTTCAGAAAATGCGAATACCATGCGCCGTCGCACCGCGAAGAACGCCCCGTTGAAGGCGCGCCGCAGCGATCACCTCCCAAGACAGAAAGGAAGAGACAAGCATGACCACATCGAACCTGCGCCGCGCGGCGCTGGCCACCATCGGCGCCCTGGCCCTTGCCTGCACCACACCTTCGGCGCTGGCCCAGGACATCAAGGAGCGCAACCTCAAGTTCGCCTTCAGCCTGGCCAAGGACCATCCGCTCGGGCAGGGCGCGCAGAAGTTCGCCGACCTGGTTGCGCAAAAGAGTGGCGGCAAGATCAAGGTCACGCTGTTCGCCAACGCCGTGCTCGGCAGCGACACGCAGAACCTGTCGGCCGTGCGCGGCGGTACGCTCGACTTCGCCTCCATGGCCACGGGCCTGCTCGCGGGCATCGACAAGCAGTTCATGGTGTTCGACTTTCCTTTCCTGTTCGACAGCCCGCAGGAGGCCTATGGCCTGGCCGACGGCCCGGTAGGCACCCGGCTGCAGGCGGGCCTGGCGGCGCACGGCATTGTCGGCATGGGCATCTGGGACCTGGGCTTTCGCAACATGACCAACAGCAAGCGCCCCATCGCGCGGCACGAGGACCTGCAGGGCCTCAAGCTGCGCGTGATCGCCTCGCCGATCTACCTGGACATGTTCAACACCCTGGGCGCCAACCCCGTGCCCATGACCTTCGGCGAGGTCTACGGCGCGCTGGAGTCCAAGGCCATCGACGGCCAGGACAACCCGGTGGGCGTGATCGAGTCGGCCAAGTTCGCCGAGGTGCAGAAGTACCTCTCGCTCACGCGCCACGTCTATACCGGCATGCCCGTGCTCATGAGCAAGAAGACCTGGGACGGCATGTCCGAAGCCGAGCGCAAGCTCATCACCGACGCCGCCAACGAGGCGAAACAGGAGGAGCGCCGCATCGCCCAGGCCAAGGAGGCCGAGTCCATCACCAACCTGCGCAAGACCATGCAGGTCAACGATGTGGCGCCAGCCGAGCTCGCGCGCTTGCGCCAGAAGGTGCAGCCCGTGGTCGACAAGTTCGCCAAGGAAGTTGGCGAGCCGCTGATGACCCAGGTCAACGCCGAGCTCGCGCGCATGCGCGGCGCCGGCAACAAGTGAGGGCCGGCCATGGCACTGTTGGGGCAGGCCGCCCTGGCTATGTGGTGGGACATCGCGCCCGAGCGGCGTGCCGAGTTCGAGGACTGGCACACGCATGAACACTTCCCTGAGCGCATGGGCATCCCCGGCTTCCACCGGGGCTCGCGCTGGTCCGCGGTGGATGGCGGCGAGGGTTTTTTTGTGCTGTACGAGCTGGCGGCGTACGAGACCTTGTTCTGTGATGCCTACCTGGAGCGCCTGAACGCGCCCTCGCCCTGGTCCACGCAGATGATGCCGCACCACCGCCACATGGTGCGCAGCCAGTGCCGCGTGCTGGAAAGCCGCGGCGGCGCGCTGTCACGGTATGCGCTCACGCTGCGGCTGTCGCCGGCCGAAGGTGCTGCGGATCGCCTGCGCGGCCATCTGGGTGGGCTCGCGGGGTTGCTGGTGTCGCGCCCCGGCACCACTGCGGGCCACCTGCTGCGGAACCAGACCCCGCAGATCGCGGCCACCACCGAGCAGCAGATCCGCGGCGGCCCCGATCCGGCAGCCGACTGGGTCTTCATCGCCTGCGGGTACGACCGGGCGGCGCTGCAAGCGCTGGCAGGCACTGGGCTGTCGGAGGCTGCGCTGGTGGCCGCCGGCGCGCAGGCCGGCGCGCTGCGCGGCCTCTATGCACTGGCGCACTCCAACACGGCGCAGGACCTGGGTTAGCGGCCCCGCAGCGCGCGGAGGTCAGACGATGCGCAGCTTCAGGTTGGGGAAACGGTCGATGTGGATCTCGATCTCGTCGCCCTTGACCACCGGGCCCACGTTCTCGGGCGTGCCCGAGTAGATGATGTCGCCGGGCTTGAGCTCGAAGGCACGTGACAGGCGGCTGATCTGCTCGGCCACCGACCAGATCATGTGCTGCAGGGTGGCGCTCTGCTTGGTGGTGCCGTTGACCTTGAGCCAGATGTCGCCATCCTTGATGTGGCCCACCTGGCTCACGGGATACAGCGGCCCCACGGGCGCGGACTGATCAAACGCCTTGCCGATCTCCCAGGGCTTCTTCTGGTCACCCATCTCGCGCTGCAGGTCGCGGCGTGTCATGTCCAGGCCCAGCGAATAGCCGAACACATGGTCCAGTGCCTTCTCGACCGGGATGTCGCGCCCGCCTTTCGAGAGGGCCACGACCAGCTCCACCTCGTAGTGGTAGTTCTTGGTGAGGGTGGGGTAGGCATGGTCTGCCACCACGCCGGGCTGCACGAACTGGATCGCGTCGGCCGGCTTCTGGAAGAAGAAGGGTGGTTCGCGCGTCGGGTCCGAGCCCATCTCGCGCGCATGGGCCGCGTAGTTGCGGCCGATGCAGTACACGCGGCGCACGGGAAACACCTGGTCGCTGCCCACGATGGGAATCGTGGTCTGCGGCAGGTCGAAGGGGGTGGCGGCCGCTTTGCTGGCGCCTGCGGGCAGGGCGCAGCCGGCGACCGCGCCGGTGGCGAGGAGGGCGGAGTGGGTCAAGATGTTGCGTCGGGGTTGGTCCATGGGCTTTGTCTCCTGGTGGCTGTTGTCGTGTGCACAGCGATTGTTGGTGCCTGCGACCGCCGCAACTTGCACGCAGCTACGCCGAAACTGGACACAGCCACACGCCACTGTGAGGCAGCTACCATTGGCGCATGCCCGCGCCGCCCCGACCGAACGCCCATGCCCGCCTGTACGGCATGCAGGAGCGCGCCGAGCACTTGGACTTCGACATCCGCTTCCAGGGCGCGCGCGACGTGCTCAGCCGTCCGCACCGGCACGAGTATTTCCAGATCCAGGTGAGCCTGGAAGGCGGCGACCGGCAGGTGGTGGGCACGGCCACCAGGACCTTCGGCACGGGCACGCTGAGCTTCGTGCTGCCCTACCGCATGCACGTGGTGCCGCACCCCGTGGGCGCGCGCTATGCCATCATCAACTTCGACCAGCGCTTTCTCTGGCCCGAGCTCGACGTGCCCGCGCTCGACCTGGAGGACGTGGGCATGGCCCAGCACCCGGAGCTGGCGCCCTTCCTGTTCCAGGAGCAGCTGGACTTCGTGTTCGGCCCCGAGGACTTCGCGCAGATCCGCCGGTGGCTTGATGCCCTGGTGGCGCACAACCAGCCGCGCACCTTGGGCTCGGCGGCCAGCATCCGCGGCACCCTGCTGCAGCTGCTGGGCCTGGCCTGCACGCGCTTTGCCGCCGACCTGCACGCCCAGGCCGCGCGCCACCACCGGCAGGGTGGCGTGCACCACGATGCGCTGCAGCGCGCGCTGCGCCACCTGCGTGAGCATTCGCACGAGGACCTTTCGCTCACCGACACGGCCACGGCCGTGGCGCTGTCGCCCAATTACCTCGCGCACCTGCTCAAGAAACAGACTGGGCGCACCTTCACCGAGCTGCTCACCGAGCGGCGCCTGGAGCATGCGCGCGAGCTGTTGGCCGGCTCCGACACGCTGATCCGCGAGATCGCGCACCAGAGCGGCTTCCATGACGAGGCCTACTTCAGCCGCCGCTTCCGGCAGGACGTGGGCTTGACCCCGCGCCAGTTCCGCCAGCAGGCCCGCAGCCGGGGGTGAGCCTCAGGCGGGCAGGGTGTGGCCCGTGCGTTCGCCCAGGGTCTGAAGCTCGGCGCGCAAACCCGCAGGCAGTGGAATGCCATCACGGCTGCGCTGCTGCTCGCACATGGCCTGGCGCTGGCCCGGGTAGCGCACGCCCGGGCCGCCGGCCGACAGGTAGGTCTGCAGCCAGGCGGACACGCTGGCATCGAAGGTCTCGCGCCCGGTGGTCAGCGCCGGGTTGACCACCAGGGCGAAGGCGCTGGCATTCGCCGCGGACCCTGCCGTGCCGGTGACCGCATCCGGCGCCGACGCAATACCGCCCATGCTCGCTGCCAGGCACTCCACCAGCATGGCCAGGCCCAGGCCCTTGTGGCCGGCAATCGGCTGCATGGCGCCTTGCAGCGCCCGCACCGGGTCGGTGGTGGGCTGGCCGTCGGGCCCCAGGGCCCATTCGGAAGGGATGGCCGCCTGGCCCTCGCGCACGGCCTGGGCCGCATGGCCGCGCGCCACCACGCTGTTGGCCATGTCGAACACCAGGGGCGCTCGGCCCGCAACCGGCAGGGCAAACGCCAGGGGGTTGTTGCCGATCACCGGGCCGCTGGCGCCTGGCAGGGCCATCACCGGTGGCGTGCGCTGGCACAGGAAGGCGAAGAAGCCTTGCTCTGCCGCGGCCGCCACGTACGCGGACAGCGCGCCCAGGTGCCCCGTGGCGCGCACATGGCAGGCCACCAGCGGCTGCTGGCGCGCCCGCGCCATGGCTTGCTCGAAGGCATGGTGGGCCACCACCTGGCCCAGGCCGCCCTGGCCATCGCAGCGCAGCCAGCCAGGGCCTGCCTCTTCGGTGCGGGGGGTGGCGTGTGCGTTCACCTCGCCGCTGGCCAGCCGGTCCACATAGCCGGGCAGGCGCGCGATGCCATGGGTGTCGATGCCGCGCAGGCTGGTGCGCACCAGCAGCCGCGCGGTGAGCGCAGCGTCGGCGCTGTCCACGCCCTGGGTGGCCAGCACTGCGCTGGCCCAGTCCTGCAAGGCAGTTGCATCCGCCGCACTCATTCCACGGTCACACCGGCTTTCTTCACCAGCCGCGCATAGCGATCCTGCTCGGTCTTGAAGAACTGCAGCGAGGCTTCGGGCGACATGGGGTTGATGATGTTCTCCTGCTTGGCCATGGCATCCCGGGTCTCGGGCATGGCGAAGGCTGCCACCACGGCGGCATGCAGGCGCTTGACCTCGGCGGGCGGCAGCTTGGCCGGGCCGACCACGGCGAACCAGCCGGCCACGTCCACGTCGGGGAAACCCTGCTCGGCAATGGTCGGCAGGTCGGGCAGCGAGGCCACGCGCTGCTTGCCCATGATGCCGATGGCGCGCAGCGCGCCGCTCTTGAGCTGGCCCTGCACGGCGGGCAGCGCCACCGCGCCGATCTCGACCTGGCCGCTCATCAAATCCGTGACCATGGGGCCCACACCCTTGTAGGGGATGTGGCGCACCTCCACGCCCGCGGCCTCCATGAACATGGCGCCCGCCAGGTGGATGATGGTGCCGTTGCCCGAAGAGGCGTAGTTGTAGCCATCGGGCTTGGCCTTGAGCAGGGCCTGCAGCTCCTTGGCGTTCTTCGCCGGGATCTTGGGGTTGACCACCAGCACGAAGGGCGTGGCACCGACCACCGAGATCGGCGTGATGTCGCCCACGGCATCGAACGGCATCTTCTTGAACACGCTGGGGTTGACCACGTGGTTGTTGGACACCACGCCCAGCGTGAGCCCGTCGGCTGGCGCGCGCACGATCACCGAGGCGCCGGTGATGCCGCCGGCGCCGGGCAGGTTCTCGATGGCCACAGGCTGGCCGTTCAGCGCCTTGATCAGCTGCGGCGCGGCCGCGCGCATGATGGTGTCCACCCCCGAGCCGGCGCCCACGGGCAGCACCATGCGGATGGGCTTGTCATTGGCGCGCACCGATACGGCAGCGCCGCACAGGGCCAGGCCGGCCAGCCAGAGGGCGGCGCGGCGGTGCGGTTGGAAGGACGGGGTAGAGGTCGTGGCTTTCATGGTGCTTGTCTCCTGTGGTTCTTGTCGATTGCGAAAAGGGGTCAGGCCGGAACCCGGCTGGGCAGGCCGGCGAGGATTTCTTCGGTGTGCTCGCCCACCCGCGGCAGCGGGCGGCGCACGCCGGGGCGGCGCCCGTCCATGCGCAGGGGCAGCAGCACCACGTCGGTGGTGCCGCCGTCCTCGGTCTGCATGGGTACCAGGCCGCCGCTGGCCTTGAGGTGCGGGTCGTCCATCAGCTGGTCCGGGCGCACGATGGGCGCGTAGGGAATGCCGGCGGCTTCCAGCCGGGGGGCCAGGTCCTGCACGCGGTGGTGCTGCAGGATGGCGCCGAGCTTTTGCAGCAGGGCCGGGCGCACGCCCACGCGCAGGGTGTTGGTGGCCAGGGCCGGGTCGGCTGCGAGCTCGGGCGCCTCGATCACGCGGCACAGCGTGAGGAACTGCTTGTCGCTGACCGCGCCGATGAACAGTTGCTCGCCGTCGGCCAGCGTGAACACGTCGTACACGCTCCAGGCCGACACGCGCGAGGGCATGGGCGGTGGCGCCTCGCCCGTCATGGCGAACTGCTGCATGTGCTGGGACGACAGGAACACGCAGTTCTCGAACAGCGCGCTCTGGATCTCCTGGCCGCGGCCGGTGAACTCGCGCTCGCGCAGCGCGGCCAGCACGCCGATGGCGCCGAACATGCCGCCCATGATGTCGTTGACCGAGGTGCCCGCGCGCAGCGGCCGGCCCACGGGCCCCGTCATGTACGACAGGCCGCCCATCATCTGCACCACCTCGTCCAGCGCCAGCCGGTTCTCGTAGGGGCCGGGCATGAAGCCCTTGTGCGTCACGTAGATCAGGCGCGGAAAGCGCTGCGACAGCGTCTCGTAGTCGAGCCCGAAGCCGGCCATCAGCCCGGGGCGGAAGTTCTCCAGCACCACGTCGCACTCTCCGGCCAGTTCGGCCGCGGTGGCGCGGCCGTCCTCGGTGGCGATGTCGATCACCACGCTCTTCTTGTTGCGGTTGAAGGAGCGGAAGAATCCGATCCCCAGGCCCGGCAGCTCGCGCGTCTTGTCGCCGCCGGGCGGCTCGACCTTGATGACCTCGGCCCCCAGGTCGGCCAGCACCATGCCGCAGGTGGGGCCCATGACCATGTGGGTGAATTCGAGGACGCGGACGCCCGTGAGGGGCAGGCGAGGTTCGGGGGTGGGGCTCATGGCAGGTTCCTTGGGCTGTGCAATTCAGGCAGCAATCGCTGCCTGGGGAAAGGTCTTGGGCAGGCCCGCGCGCCACAGGGTGCCGTGCAGCGTCTCGCCGGCCAGCCACCCGGCCACCTGGCTGCGCAGGTCCAGCAACCGGGCGATGTCGATGCCGGTGGCAACGCCCATGCTGCCGAGCAGGTAGGCCAGGTCCTCGGTCGCCACATTGCCGCTGGCGCCGGGCGCATGCGGGCAGCCGCCGATGCCGGCCAGGCAGGCATCGAAGCGGGCCACGCCCACGTCCAGCGCCGCGGCCACATTGGCCAGGCCGAGGCCGCGCGTGTCGTGGAAGTGCCCGCACCAGAAGCGCTCGCCCGCGATGCGCACGGCGTCCTCGAACAGGTCGCGCACCATGGCCGGGTCGGCGTAGCCCACGGTGTCGGCCAGGCTCACACGGTCGGCACCGGCGTCGAGCAGGGCCTGCATCAGGCGCAGCACCTCGGCCTTGTCCACCGTGCCCTGCAGCGTGCAGCCAAAGGCCGTGCCCACGCCGCCTTCGATCAGCGTGCGCGAGCCCGCGGCATCGCGCGCGGCGCGGATGCGCGCCACCTCGGCCACCACCTCGTCGGGCGTCTTGTGCAGGTTGGCCAGGCTGTGCGCGTGGCTGGCCGACAGGGGCACGATCATCAGGTCGGCACCGCCTGCAATCGCACCCTCGGCGCCGCGCAGGTTGGGCACCAGCACCGAGGCGAACAGCCCCGGCAAGGTCTTGGCGTAAGCCAGCAGCTCGGCCGTGTCGGCCAGCTGCGGCAGCAGGCGCGCGGGCACGAAGGACCCCACCTCGATCTCGCGCTGGCCGGCTGCGTGGGCAGCGCGTATCCATGCGCGCTTGTGCTCGGTGGGCAGGATGGTGGCAATGCTCTGCAGGCCGTCGCGCAGGCCGACTTCGCGGATGACGGCAGTGCGCGGCAGGCGCTCGCTCGTGGGGGGCATGGGGTGTCTCCAGGTCGGGCGCACTGCAATGTGGGCCCTCGGATGGGACTGTAGGCATTCCCGATCCATCGATAAAGCGGTATTCTGGAAGCAATAGCGTTCCCGTTGGGAACGGCAGGAGCACCCCTCCCCATGCGCGACCTGGACCTGACCACCCTGCGGCTGTTCGTCGCCGTCTGCGAGGCGCGCAACATCGCCCGCGCCGCGCAGCAGCACCACATCGTGCCCTCGGCCATCAGCAAGCGCCTGGCGTTGCTGGAGCAGACCGTGGGCAACACCCTGATCGAGCGGCGCCGACGCGGCGTGGTGCCCACGGGGGCCGGCGAGATCCTGCTGGAGCATGCCCGGGCCATGCTGGCAGCGGCCGACCGCGTGGGGCGCGACATGGCGGCCTATGGCAATGGCATCACGGGCCAGGTGCGCATACTGGCCTCGGTGTCGTCGATCGCGGAGTTCCTGCCCGACGACATCGCCGCCTTCCTGCAGGTGCCCGCGCACCGCGACATCCGCATCGACATCGAGGAGGCGGTCAGTAGCGAGCTGGTGCGCAGCCTGCGCGAGGGCGTGGTGCCCGTGGGGGTGTGCTGGGATGCGGCCGACCTGGCCGGGCTGCAGACGCGCAGCTACCGGCGCGACCACCTGGCCATCGTCACCCCGCTGTCGCACCCGCTGGCCCGGCGCCGGCGCTGCGCGTTCGAGGACACGCTGGGCTTCGACCAGGTGGGCCTGCCGGCATCGACGGCCGTGCACACCATGCTGGCGCGGGCCGCGGCCATCATCGGGCGGCCCATCAACTACCGGGCGGTGGTCAGCACCTTCGATGCCTCGATGCGCTGCGTGCGCGCCGGCCTGGGCATCGCCGTGGTGCCGCGCGAGGTGGCCGAACCGGTGGCCGCCAGCCTGGGCATCCGCGTGCTGCCGCTCACGGACGACTGGGCCCAGCGGCGCTTCGCCATCTGCTTCAACGATGAAAAGCGGCTCTCACCGGCCGCGCGCATGCTGGTGGAGCACCTGCACCAGGTGGCCCTGGACGAGGCTCAGGCCGCGGGATAAATGCTGCGCACCCGGCCGAAGAGGCGCACCAGGCCCAGCAGGGCATCGATGTTCGGCGAAGGCTCGCCCACGCGGCGGCCGATCTCCTGCACCGCCGCCACGATGGCGTCGATCTCCAGCGCGCGGCCGGCCTCCGCGTCCTGCAGCATCGAGGTCTTGAACGCGCCGAGCTTGCGCGTCACGGCGTGGCGCTCCTCGGGGCTCTGTGCGATCGGGCAGCCGATGTGTGCGCCGATGCGCCCGGCCTCCTGCATGGCGGCGGTGCAGAAGCCGCGCACCAGCTCGTCGTCGAGCAGGCGGTCCACGGTGGCCCCGGTGATGGCCGAGACCGGGTTCATGGTCATGTTGCCCCACAGCTTGTACCAGATGTCGTAGCGCACATCGGCCGAGTGCGTGGCCTCGAAGCCGGCGTGGTTCAGCAGGTCCGCCAGGCGCTGCACGCGCTCCCTGCGGCCGCCACCGGGCTCGCCGATGACCAGGCCCCGGCCCATGCGGTGCTGCACCAGCCCGGGCTCGGGCGTGGAGGTGGCGGCATGCACGACGCAGCCCACCACGTGGTGCAGAGGGATGGCGCTGGCGATGCGCCCGCCCGGGTCCACGCTGGCCAGCGGCTCGCCGCCCCAGCCCGGCAGGCCCTGGCAGAACCACCAGGGAACGCCGTTCATGGCGGGCAGCACCAGCGTCTCGGGCCCCAGCAGCGGGGCGATGCCCTGCGCCACGCCCGCCAGTGCCGGGCCCTTGACGGCGATGACCACCAGGTCCTGCACGCCCAGGTCCGCCGGCCGGTCCGTGGCGTGCGCTGGCGCCTGCACCAGCCCGTCCGCGGTCTGCAGGCGCCAGCCGTGGTGGTTGAGCGCGGCCAGCGTGGCGCCGCGCGCCACGGCACTCACCTGGGCACCGCCGGCCGCCGCCAGCCTGGTGCCGATGAATCCGCCGATGGCGCCCGCGCCGATGATGCAGACCTTCATGGATGTTGCCTCTGTAGTGGATGAGGCGCGCGAGTCTGCCCGGCTTTGTGGCGCCACACAATCAATCCTTTCTGATCGATTGATTAGCGCAGCTCAACAGTGGCCTACCCCTTGGCCATCTGCGCCAGCATCAGGTCCAGGTTCTGCACGGCCGCACCCGAGGCGCCCTTGCCCAGGTTGTCGAACACCGCGGCCAGCAGCATCTGGCCGTGCTGCTGGTTGGCGAACACGGACAGGCGCAGCTGGTTGCTGCCGTTCAGCGCCTCCGGGTCCAGGTGCTCGGTGGACTCGGCCTCGGCCAGCCCCGTCACCTCCACATGGCGCTGGCCTGCATAGTGCTGCGCCAGGGCCTGGTGGATCTTCTCGGCGCTGGTGCCTGCGGGCAGGCTGCGCAGTTGCAGGGGAATGGTCAGCACGATGCCCTGGCGGAAGGCGCCATAGGCCGGCAGGAAGAAGGGGCGCGCCGACAGGCCGGCGTAGCGCTCGATCTCGGGCGTGTGCTTGTGCGCCAGGCGCAGGCCATAGACCTGGAAGGCGGGCGCCTTTGCTCCTGGGGCCTCGTGCTCCTGCACGCGGGCCCGCCCGCCGCCGGAATAGCCCGACACGGCATGGATCGCCAGGGGGTGGTCCGCGGGCACCAGGCCGGCCTGCACCAGCGGGCGCAGCAGCGCGATGGCGCCCGTGGGGTAACAGCCGGGGTTGGTCACGCGCTTTGCACTGGCGATGCGCTCGGCCTGGCCGGCGTCCATCTCGGGAAAGCCGTAGACCCAGCCGGCATCGGTGCGGTGTGCCGAACTCGCGTCGATCACGCGCACGGCTGGGTTGGTAACCGAGGCGGCAGCCTCGCGCGCCGGGCCGTCGGGCAGGCACAGCACGGCGATGTCGCTGGCGTTGATGGCCTCGGCGCGGCGCGCGGGGTCCTTGCGGTCCTGCTCGGGCAGGGTCAACAGGCGCAGGTCGGTGCGGCCGTGCAGGCGTTCGTGGATCTGCAGGCCGGTGGTGCCCTGGTCGCCATCGATGAAGACGAGGGGTGCGTTGCTGTTCATGCGGGATGCTCCTGGTGCGTGCCAAATGGGGGATGCGCAATCTTCAGGCGCTGCATAGAATTTGAAAAGTTGAATTTCACAAACATATGGATCAGGATTTCTGAACGACATGCGTGAACTGAACCTGGACCGATTGCGCACCCTGGTCACCATCGCCGACCTCGGATCGTTTGCCGAGGCCGCGCGCGTGCTGCACCTGGCGGCCCCCACGGTGAGCCTGCACATGGCCGACCTGGAGGCGCAGGTGGGCGCGCCGCTGCTGCTGCGCAAGCGCGGCGAGGTGCGCGCCACCGGCGTGGGCGAGGCCCTGGTCGAGCGCGCCCGGCGCCTGCTGGCCGATGCCGATGAAACCCTGGCCCTGGTGCAGCGCCAGGTGCAGGGCCTGGCGGGCCGGGTGCGGCTCGGGGCCTCCACCGGCGCCATCGCCCACCTGCTGCCGCAGGCGCTGGAGGTGCTGGGCCGGGAGCACCCGGACATCGACGTGCAGGTGGCGGTGCTGACCTCGCAGGACACCATGGTCCGCCTGGCCGGTGGCACGCTCGATGTGGGCCTGGTGGCGCTGCCCCAGCCCACCGTGCAGGGGGTGCAGGTGGAGCCCTGGCGGCGCGACCCGGTCATGGCCTTCGTGCCCGCCAAGTGGCAGGCGCCGACGCGCGCCACGCCGCACTGGCTGGCGGGCCAGCC
>NZ_AKJX01000117.1 GCF_000276605.1 Acidovorax sp. CF316
CCTCCCCCAGCCGGTCCTCCAGGTTGCGGATGTGCTGGCTCACGGCCGTCTGGCTCACGTTGAGCTCGTCGGCGGCGCGCGTCAGGTTCAGGTGGCGGGCCGACACCTCGAAGGCGCGCAGGGCATTGAGCGGCAGGTGCATGGCGTATCCATAAGTTTTTCTGGGGTCTCGTGCCGATTATTGTCGATGGTGCGTTGGGCGTGCCATCGGTATCGTTGCGCCTGTTCCGACAACAAACCTACAGGTAAGAGAATGCAACGACGCAACTTCGTGGCCGCCATCGGCCTGATCCCTCTGGCCACCCTGGCCCAGACCAGCCCGCAGAAAAACAGTGGCTCTGCGGCCGATGCCGCCTGGCTGGCCGAGCTCCAGCGCATCGAGGCCAGCGTGGGCGGCCGCGTGGGCGTGGCCGCGCTCGACACCCATACCGGCCGGCAGATCGCCCACCGCGGCGGCGAGCGCTTTCCCATGGCCAGCACCTTCAAGCTGCTGCTGGCCGCGCAGACCCTGCGCCGCGTGGACCAGGGCCACGACAAGCTGGACCGCCGCATCACATACGCCCGGAAGGACCTGGTCACCCATTCGCCCGTGACCGAGCCGCACGCCGATGGTGCCGGCCTTACGGTGGAAGAACTGTGCGCGGGCACCATGACCCTGAGCGACAACACCGCCGCCAACCTGCTCTTGGCCAGCAATGGCGGCCCACCGGCACTCACGGCCTACGTGCGCTCGCTGGGCGACAGCATCACCCGGCTGGACCGCAACGAGCCTTCGCTCAACGAGGCCAGGCCCGGCGACCCGCGCGACACCACCACGCCCGTGGCCATGGTGCACTGCATCCAGGCGCTGGCGCTGGGCCAGGCCCTGTCACCGGCTTCGCGCGACAAGCTGCAGGGCTGGCTGCTGGCCAACAAGACGGGCGACAAGCGCCTGCGCGCCCGCCTGCCAGAGGGCTGGAAGGCAGGGGAGAAGACCGGCACCGCATCGCGCGGCACCAGCAACGATGCGGGCGTGTTCTGGCCGCCCGAGCGCAAGCCCATCGTGGTGAGCTGCTACCTGACCGGCGGCGAGGCCCCGCCCGAGCAGCGCGATGCGGCCATGGCCGAGATCGGCGCGCTGGTGGCGCAGTGGGCGCTGGCGGCGTAAGGCGGGATCAGGCCTGGGCCTGGAGAAGTTGCTTGGCGTGCAGCGCCATCATCTTCTCCTCGTTGGCCTCGATGACCAGGGTATCGAAGCGGCCCAGCATCTGCAGCCGGGCCAGCACCGCGGCGCGCACCGGCTCGGCGTTCTCGCCGATGCCGCCGGTGAACACCAGGGCGTCGAGCCCGCTCAGGGAGACCGCCAGCATGGCCGTGTACTGGGCCACCTTGAGCGCGAAGTAGTCCACCGCAAAGGCCGCCTGCGGCTCGGCACTGGCCAGCAGGGCCTGCATGTCGCTGCTGATGCCCGACAGTCCCTTGAGGCCCGACTCCTGGTACAGCAGGTGCTCGACCTGGTCTGCATCCATCCCCAGCTCGCGCTGCAGGTAGATCACGGCGCCGGCATCGATAGCGCCGCTGCGCGTGCCCATGGGCAGGCCGTCCAGCGCGGTCATGCCCATGGTGGTGTCCACGCTGCGGCCTGCGTGCATGGCGCACAGGCTGGCGCCATTGCCCAGGTGGGCGGCCACCACGCGTGCCCCGCGCAGATCGGGCCGGGTGCGGGCGATTTCGTGCGCCAGCCATTCGTACGACAGGCCGTGGAAGCCATAGCGGCGCACGCCCTGGTCGCGCAAGGCCTGGGGCAGGGCAAAGGCCTGGAACAGCGGGTCCATGCGCGCATGGAAGGCCGTGTCGAAGCAGGCGATGTCCAGCGCATGGCTGGCCAGGCGCTGCGATGCCGCAATGCCGGCCAGGTTGTGCGGCTGGTGCAAGGGGGCCAGCGGGCTCAGCGCCCCCAGCTGGGCCAGGATCTCGGGGGTGACGACCACCGGTGCGTGGAAGGCGGCACCGCCATGCACCACGCGGTGCACCACGGCCGCCAGGCGCCAGCCATCGTCGTGCTGGTCGATCAGCGCGATCACGGCCGCCATGGCGCTGTCGTGGTCGGCTGCGGGCAGGGCGGTGCGCACGGGCGCCTCGGCGCCGGCCAGCCTGGCCGACAGCTGGGCGCTGGTGCCGATGCCCGTCACCTTGCCGGCCATCAGTACCGACAGCGACTCGCGCTCGAACACCTGGAACTTGATGCTGGACGAGCCGACGTTGAGCACCAGCAGCACGGGGACCAGGGGCTGCGTCATTTGATCTGCCCCTTGCTGCGCGCATGGGCCAGCAGCAGGGCCACGGCGCAGGACAGCAGGCGCGCGCGCTGGCTGTCGGCCCGGCTGGTCAGGATGATGGGCACGCGCGCGCCCAGCACGATGCCGGCGGCCTCCGCCCCACTGAGGAAGATGAGCTGCTTGGCCAGCATGTTGCCTGCCTCGATGTTGGGCACCACCAGGATGTCGGCGTTGCCCGCGACCTCCGAGACAATGCCCTTGGTGCGGGCCGCCTCCACGCTGATCGCGTTGTCGAAGGCCAGCGGTCCGTCGATCAGGCAACCGGTGATTTGGCCCCGGTCAGCCATCTTGCACAGCGCGGCGGCATCGAGCGT
The DNA here is from genome assembly GCF_000276605.1 of Acidovorax sp. CF316. Taxonomy (GTDB): domain Bacteria; phylum Pseudomonadota; class Gammaproteobacteria; order Burkholderiales; family Burkholderiaceae_C; genus Acidovorax. Next base: position 2,633 of record NZ_AKJX01000117.1, read on the forward strand.
GGCGACCATCTTCGGGTTGACGGTCTCCACCGCCGCCAGCACCGCCACCTTGGGCAGTATGTCGGCGCCGAACAGCGCATGCCAGAGATCGACGGCGTTCTGCACGATGTCGACCTTGGTGGCCAGATCGGGCGCGATGTTCACCGCTGCGTCGGTGATGAGGAAGGCCTTGGAATAGCTCTCCTGGTCGATCAGGAAGGCGTGGGAGATGCGCCGCTCGGTGCGCAGGCCGGCGTCGCTCTTCACCACCGCGCCCATCAGCTCATCGGAGTGCAGCGAGCCCTTCATCAGCGCATCGACCTCGCGGGCAGCGGCCAGGGCCACGGCCTTCGCTGCGGCATCGTGGCTGTGCTCGGCATCGATCAGCTGCCAGCCCGAGATGTCCACCGAGGCGGCTTCGGCCGCCTCGCGGGTGCGGGCGGCGGGGCCCACCAGCACGGGGGTGATCAGCCCTTGTTGCTGTGCCTCCTGCGCGGCCTGCAGCACGTTGGCGGTGACCGCATGGACGATGGCGGTGCGCGCCGGCGCCAGCGTGCGGCAGTGGGCGAGCAGGGAGTCGGTGTCAAAACTGTTCATCGTCCATCACAGAAGTTGAGGAAGGCAACAAGCGTACAGGGCCAGGTCTCACCGGTGGCCCAATACCCATTCGGCAATGCCCGGCCAGGCCGCCTTGAGCGTACCGCTGCCCATGAACAGGCCGATGTGCCCGCCGGGCACCAGCTTGAGCACAATGCCGTGCTTGGGCGTGCCGATCAGGTCGGCCGCGGCGAACACCTGCTCGGGCGTGGTGATGTCGTCCGCCTCGCCGGCCAGCAGGTAGGTGGGGTTGGTGATGTCGCGCAGCGCCAGCGTGCGCCCCAGCCCGACAAACTGCCCCTTGGCAAAGCGGTTCTCCTTGAACAGCTGCTCGATGGCCTGCAGGTAGTAGGCGCCCGGCAGGTCCACCGGGTTCTCGTACCAGCGCTCGAACTGCTCGGTGCGGGCGACCTGGCTCTTGTCCTCGATGTTGCGGTACAGCGTGGCGTACTTGTTGGCGTACTGCTCGGCCGGGTGCATGTTCTTCCAGCCGGCCAGCATCAGACTGCCGCGCATGAGGCCCTGGCCTGCGGCAACCATGTCCTGGTAGGTCTGCAGCGGCAGGCTGTGCGCCAGGCGCTTGATCGGGCCGTCGCCGGCATCGGTGTCGATGGGCGAGCCCGCGAGCACCAGGCTTTTGACCTTGCCCGGAAAGCGCGCCGCGTACATGGCGCTCAGCCAGCCGCCCTGGCACAGACCGACCAGATGCACCTGGCCACCCAGGTCGTCCACCGCCACGTTGAGCTCGGCCAGGTAGGTGTCGATGTCGAAATAGCGCATGGCTGGCGTGGCGCTCTTCCAGTCGGTGACCAGCACGCGCGGCGCGCCGGCAGCCATGAGCACCTGCACCAGGCTCTGGCCGGGCGCGTAGTCCGCAATGGTGGAGCTGTGCCCCGCGAACGGTGCATCGACCAGGATGGGAATGCCCTTGGCCGTGCTGTCGGTGAACTCGCGCAGCCGCAGGGTGGCCAGCTCCAGCCGCACCTGGTTGGACGTGGCCCATGCGGGCTGGGGCGGGTGGTCGATGACGGCTGCCTCGGTGGCGAAATCCGCGCTGCGCTGCATCAGCGACAGGGCTTGCTCGCCCAGGTGCCAGGCGGCTGCCATGGGCCAGAAGAGGGGCACACTGTGCTCTGCGGGCAGGGGCGCCGCAGCGCCCGCGCCGTGTGAAACCTTGCCGTGGTCGGACATGGAAAGCTCCCAGTAGGGTGCCCGGCTGGCGGCGCCCCCAAAGGCCTGGGGGACGCTGGCACGGGCATTCTGTTGCGGTGCAGCAATCAGCTTACCATGTGCATGTGGCGCTTTTTCGGGCGCCGCAAGCCCTACTGGAGGAGAACACCGCATGGACCACGAAGAGCGATTCACCGCGTCCCACTGGGAAGAGCTGCTGCAGGAGATCGACCTGGAGGTCGACCAGATGGCCATCGTCTGCCAGGTACCGCTGGCCGCGCCCGGCGTGGCCGAGCGCGTGCTGGCGAACGACGGCTACGTGGCCGGCCACGACAACCCGGCCGCCTTCAAGAAGCTGCGCGGCCTGCTGGCCATGCACTACGCGGTCACGCGGCAGATGGTCGGTGAACTGGGCGGCGATGCCACGGTGGCCATCGCCGAGCATGTGCGCCAGCACCTGGCGCCGCGCATCGGGCACCAGCTCGACGCGCCGGAGAAAAGAGAAAACTAGAGTTACTAGAGTTTCTTGACCAGCACCTGGCTGCGCCGGTCCCAGTTGTACTTGCGCTTGCGCGCATCGGGCAGCCAGTCAGGGTCCACCGGCTGGAAGCCGCGCTTGATGAACCAGTGCATGGTGCGCGTGGTCAGCACGAAGATGCTCTCCAGCCCCGCGGCGCGGGCGCGCTGCTCGATGCGCTTGAGCAGCTTTTCGCCATCGCCCGTGCCCTGGCTCTGCGGCGACACGGTGACGGCGGCCATCTCGGCCGTCTTGGCTTCGGGGTAAGGGTACAGCGCCGCGCAGCCGAAGATAACGCCATCGTGCTCGATGATGGTGTAGGCGGCGATGTCGCGCTCGATCTCGGTGCGGTCGCGCTTGACCAGGGTGCCGTCCTTCTCGAACGGCTCGATCAGCTGCAGGATGCCGCCCACGTCGTCGATGGTGGCCTCGCGCAGTTCTTCGAGCTTCTCGTCGATCACCATGGTGCCAATGCCGTCGTGCACGTACACCTCCAGCAGCAGCGAGCCGTCCACCGCGAACGGCAGGATGTGGCTGCGCTCCACGCCGGCCTTGCAGGCCTTCACGCAGTGCTGCAGGTAAAAGCCGGTGTCGGTGGGGTTCTGCGCGGTGGGCAGCGTGGCCAGCAGCGCCTGGGCCGCTGCCAGCGGCAGCTCGGTGTCGATGGGGTTGTCCTCGCCCTCGGGCTCGCCGGGCTGCATGCGGATGCCGGGCACCTCGGTCAGGAAGATCAGCTTGTCGGCGCGCAGCTCGATGGCCACGCTGGTGGCCACTTCTTCCATGCCCAGGTTGAAGGCCTCGCCCGTGGGCGAGAAGCCGAACGGCGAGAGCAGTACCAGCGCGCCCATGTCCAGCGTGCGCTGGATACCGGCCACGTCCACCTTGCGCACCAGGCCCGAGTGCTGGAAATCCACCCCGTCCATGATGCCCACCGGCCGTGCCGTGAGGAAGTTGCCCGAGATCACGCGCACCGTGGCACCGGCCATGGGGGTGTTGGGCAGGCCCTGGCTGAAGGCCGCCTCGATCTCGTAGCGCAGCTGGCCCGCGGCCTCCTGCGCGCAGTCGAGCGCCACCGAGTCTGTTATTCGGATGCCATGCGAGTACTTCGCCTCATGCCCCTTGGCGGCCAACTGCTCGTTCACCTGCGGGCGAAAGCCGTGCACCAGCACGATCTTCACGCCCATGGCCTGGATCAGCGCCAAATCCTGCGCAATGCTGTGCAGCTTGCCCGCAGCGATGCCTTCACCCGTCAGCCCGATCACGAAGGTCTGGTTGCGGAACTTGTGGATGTAGGGCGCGACCGAGCGGAACCAGGGCACGAAGGTGAAGTTGAAGACGGCGGACATGGGCAGCGAGGGGTGGGGCGACCGGTGTAATAAGAGTATCGGCAGGCGCGCATCATAAGGGCGTACCCCGCCCCTTGCTGCAAGGCGCCTCACACGCCCCTGCGGAACGCCCCCAGTTTGGCTGCAAACGGCTCCAGCACCAGGCCTTCGTCGGGCAGGCCGCCTGCTGCCGGCGCTGCCAGCGCAATGCCGCAGTCCTTGAGCAGGGCCACCATCTCCACCGGGGCGATGGTGCCCTGGCGCAGCAGCGCGTCCACCGTGCGGCCCAGGGCTTCGCGGTGGGTCTGCAGCAGCACCTGCGCGCGCCGGTACTGCTCCTGCATCAGCGCTTCGATGGCCTCGTTGCTCGGGCCGATGTCGGTGTTGACGTGGTTGTCCATCTCCACCGTAACGTCGGTGCGCGCCAGGCGCGCGCCGAAGCCGTGGTGGCGGATGTAGCGCGCGGCCTCGGCCGTCACCTGCTTGTAGTCCTGCTCGGCGCCGGTGGTGCAGGCCATCTCGCCGAATACCAGCTCCTCGGCCACGCGGCCGGCCAGGCCCACGCACATCATGTCCAGCGCGTTCTGCCGGGTGGTGGCCTTGAGGCTGGAGAAGCTGTTGTACCCGCCCTCGAAGGAGGCGATGTTGATCTTCACCTCCTGCGGCGCATGGCCGAACAGCACGCAGTACGCCAGGCCGTGGCCGGCCTCGTGCACCGCCAGCAGGGCGCGGAAGTCGGCGTTGGCGCGCTGCTTGAGCCGGTTGAGCTCAAGCACCACCGGAAAGCTGGCCTCTGCCGGCCCCTGCGGCCCCAGGCCCTGCACCCGCAGGTGGCGCTTGTCCGCAGCCAGGCCGATGGCGAACTCCTGCGCCAGCGGCAGTTGCTCCTGCATGACCCACAGCGCGGCGTTGACCAGGTTGGCGCTCAGGATGGCATGCACCGACGAGAACAGCGGCCGCGTGCCCTGCGCCGGGAAGACGGCGTTGGCATACAGCTCGTCGAGCACGTCCTGCCCGATGGCGAAGCGCACGCCGCACTGCGCGGCGATGTCATCCACATAGCGCGTGCACAGGTTGCGGATGAGTTGCTCGTAGGTGGCCTTGCTGAACGAAGGGTAGATCACGTGCTCGTTGCCCAGGCGCGCGATCTGCTCGGGCTTGAAGCGCTCGCCCAGGGCCTTCTTCACGTCGATCAGCGAGAGCTTGCGCGTGAGGCGGTGGAAGATGTCGGCGTCGGTATCGCAGTCCTCCACGCGCTGGGCGGTCTCGTGGTACATCTCGTCGAGGTTGCCGCAGACGAAGACCAGCAACTTGCTGTAGTCGGTCTCCCAGGAGTGGTGCGACTGCTGGAAGCGCGTGAACAGCGCCTGCACCTTGGCCGGCGGCCACTGCATGATCTCGGCCAGCGGTTCCTGCAGCTTGAGCATGCGCTTGAGCTCCTGCGCATCCCAGGCGTCGAGCTGGAAGCGGTAGGGCGCCTTGCCCGCGCGCGCGTCGTCGTCGCCGTCCTCGGCGCGCTCGGCCTCGTAGTGGGCGTCGGCCAGCTTGCGCTCGATGTTGGACAGCGCGCTCAGCGCGGGCGGCAGGCGCCCGTCGGAGAGCAGGGTCCACACGTCCTGGTAGCGCTCGACCTTCACGTCCTCGCCCTTGCGGTCCATGGTGCGAAAACGCTGGAACTCGTCGAGCACCAGGATGCCGGGCGCACCCTCGGTGATGCCCGAGTCGCCCAGCATGCCCGAGATGGTGGAGCTGCGGTAGCTGGCGCCGTGGCTGAAGCCGTCCATCTGCACTTCCACGAAGCGGTCGTAGTAGCCCAGAAGCTGCGCCAGGCGCCGCGTGAGCTGGGTCTTGCCCGTGCCCGTGAGGCCCCACAGGCAGACGATGACCGGGCGGCTGATGAGCTGGGGCAGCACGTACCAGGCGCGCACGGCATCGACCACGCGGTCGATCACGTCGTCGATGCCGAACAGTTCGGCCTTGAGCTGCACGGCCGCCTGGGCCAGCGCCTGCTGGCGCACGGCCAGTTGTGCCGCGCTCACGGCGGCGGGCGCCGTGTCGCCCTGGGCGTGCACGGGTGCCGGGGCGGTGGGCACAGTGGGTGCGGTGCTGGCAGGCACCCCGCCTGCGGCCAGGGCCGCGGTGGGGTGCAGGGTGTGCCGCGGCTGCGGCGGCACGTCATTGGTGAAGGGATTCATATCGGTCAATCAATCGCTTTGTAGCTTGCCTTGGGTCGCCTTGCGCAGGGCGACGTTGTCCGCGCGGCGCTGGGCCCCGCGGCTGCGTATGTGCTTGCCTGCCGCGCTGGACAGGCTGCGCTGGGCCAGCGCGGTGGCCACAGGATTTCGGGGCGGGCCCGAGGCTTCGAGCTTCAGCACCAGGGGCTGCTTCATGCGGCGCAGCTTCTTGATTTCACCCTGGGCGTAGGCGCGGGACAATTTTTGGGCACTCATGTGCACTCCACAAACAAAAAACCCCGGCAAGGTAGCCAGGGCTTGTGGAGCGCTGCACTGGGTGCAAGGTGCGCTTGTTTGCCGTGGCTGGACTCGTGAATGCACAGTCCAGCCGGGGCGGTGGACTGTGGTCAGGCAGGAGCGAACAAGGGAACAAACATAGCGGTGACCTCCAGGGCTCTCAGCGGTGGCCGACATGGCCATGCGTTGCTGAAAGAAGGCGCCATTGTGGCGAGCCGCGCAGCGCGTGGCAAGCGGGTGCCGTGGCGAAAGCGGCTGACTGTCGCGTGAAAGGAACAGTGGCCGCGCGTGCCAGGTCAATCGCCCTGGCGGTAGACCCAGCCCGCCGCGTGCAGCCATTCCTGCTGGTCCTGCGTGCGCACGACTAGCTCGACCAGGTCGCGGCCTTCGTGCAGGGGCACCCGCACCGCCATGCCGGCACGGTCCGCCGACAGGGGGAGCAGGAACTGGCGGTCGTCCCAGAACAGGTAGCCGCGCAGCTCGGGCAGCTCCCGCAGGGTGGCGGTGGCCATGGCGCCGGCGGCCAGCAGGATCGATTCCGGCGCTTCGTTGGCCTGGATCCAGGTGCTGTCCAGGCGATCGGCCCAGGCGGCGGGCAGCGGGGCGGCCGCGCGCGGCATTTGCTGTGCCATGGGCGTGGTGACCCAGTAGTGGCCGGCACGGGCCGGCTCGCGCGACAGCAGGTAGCGGCGGCCGTCGGCCTCTTCCCAGCGGTAGTGCGTGCCGGGCCTGGCATCGGACCACCACCAGCCATCGCTGCGCAGACGCAGGCCCTCGCACAGCGGTTCCCAGTCCTTGAGCGCGGCGGACCACACAAAGAGGTCGATCTGCTGGCTGTCGGGCGAGGCCACCTTCAGCGGCTTGGACGCACGCCCGTAGATGCCGAGCACGGCATCGACATCGGTGGTGGATGAGGTGGCCAGCGAAGGGGCGACGGCATTCACCTTGGAGGGCAGGGCCTGCAGCTGGCCGATTTCCTGCAAGGCCCGCAGCAGGATGCCTTCGGCGATGGGGCCGGGGCGAAAGCCCGGCGCGTTGCCCGTGAGCAGCAGCGCCATGCCGGCCTGGGGCAGCACATAGAAGTCGCTCGCGCAGAACACCGTGCTGCCGCTCTTTTGCCAGGCCCGCACGCCGGCGGCGTCCAGGCCCGGCTGCTGCGTGCTGTCCCAGCCCAGGCCCCAGTGCCAGTCGGGGGCGAGGTCGATGCGCATGCCCCGGTTCTGGTCGCGGCCCATCTCCAGCACGCCGGCTTTGGAGACCACGCGCTGGCCATCCTGCTCCCCACCCTGGATCAGCAGGGCGGCCAGCCGCATCATGTCGCCGGGCGTGGTGCACAGCCCGCTTGTGGCATAGCCCATCACGAACTCCTGGCCTTGCCGGGCCTGGCCGATGTAGCCCGGCGCGAAGCTGCCTTCGGGAAGGGGCTGCAGCGTGAAGCCCGAGCGGCCCATGCTGAGAGGGGTGAGGATGGCAGCCTGCACGAACGCGGGGTAGCTCTGACCCGTGACGGCCTGCACGACGCGCTCGATGAGGGTGAAGCCATCGTTGCAGTAGACCGCCATGGCCCCGGGGGCGTGCTTGAGGTGCATGTCGGCCAGCGCGGCTTCGAGCCCGGCCGCATAGCCTGGCAGCGGGGCAAAGGCGAACATGTTGCGCAGGTAGGTGCCGGGCAGTCCTGAGGCGTGGCTCAGCAAATGCCGCACCGTGATGTCGCGGTAGCCGGGCGAGAGCATGCTGAACTGCGGCAGGTAGCGCACCACCGGCGCATCGAGCTGCACCAGCTGGCGGTCCACAAGGATCATGACGGCCAGCGCCGCGAGCACCTTGCTGACCGAGCCGACGTTGAACCGTGTTTCGGGCGTGGCGGGGGCGGCCGGGGTGGCAGGGTTGGCAGAGGTATCGCGCAGCACCCCGAAGGCCTCCTGCCAGACGATGCGGTCGCCGTACATCATGGCGATCGAGGCGGCCCGTGCCTCGCTGGCCTGCATGGCCTGGCGGATCTGGCGGCGCCCCCAGGCCATGGTGGCCTCCAGGTTGGGCGCCGGGGCGCTGCTGCCGCCGCAACCGGGCAACCAGGGGGCAATTGCCGCGGTGCCGGTCCATGCCAGCCATTCGCGGCGCGATGGCGTGGGCAGGCGTTCGTCCAGGGAGGGCGGGGAGGCAGATGTCTGCGGAGGCATTCTGGATAGGGAAGGGGGCGCGCGGCGGGACGACAGGGCCGGTGGGTGATGGGGTGATTACATCCTGAAAATCGCCCGGTCCGGCGGTCGTTTCACACAGAAATAGCGACCCGATGGGCCGGCCGCGCACCCCCTGGCCGCTCGCGCATGGCCGGTGTTGCACAAGGCCAACGCCCAGCCTCGGATAATGCGGGCTTCATGACCGACTCCACGCCTCCCCTTTCCCAGCCCGTCCAGCCCGCCAAGCCCGTCCCTCCCGCCAGGCTCCCTGCCAAGCTGCACATCGAGTTCCCCGAATCCCTGCCCGTCTCGGGCAAGCGCGACGAGATCATGGAGGCCATCCGCAAACACCAGGTCGTCATCGTCTGCGGCGAAACCGGCTCGGGCAAGACCACGCAGCTGCCCAAGATCGCGCTGGCCCTGGGCCGGGGCAAGTGCAATGCGCCCGCAGGCCAGAAGGGCCAGCTGATCGGCCACACCCAGCCGCGCCGCATCGCGGCCAGCAGCGTGGCCAAGCGCATCGCCGAGGAGCTCAAGACGCCGCTGGGCGACGTGGTCGGCTTCAAGGTGCGCTTCCAGGACCGGCTGTCGCGCGATGCGTCCGTCAAGCTCATGACCGACGGCATCCTGCTGGCTGAGACGCAGACCGACCCGCTGCTCAAGGCCTACGACACCATCATCATCGACGAGGCGCACGAGCGCAGCCTGAACATCGACTTCCTGCTGGGCTACATCCGCCAGATCCTGCCGCGCCGGCCGGACCTCAAGGTGGTGGTGACCTCGGCGACCATCGATGCGGACCGCTTTGCCAAGCACTTCGAGTCGGCCAAGGGGCCGGCGCCGATCATCTATGTCTCTGGCCGTACCTTTCCAGTGGAGCAGCGCTGGCGGCCGTTCGAGGACACGCGCGACTACGGCCTCAACGAAGCCATTGCCGATGGCGTGGATGAACTCTGGCAGGGCAATGCGGCGGGCGACATCCTGATCTTTCTGCCCGGCGAGCGCGAGATCCGCGAGGCTGCGGACCACCTGCGCAAGCACCTGGCGCACCAGCCGGTGATGCGCAATGCCGAGGTGCTGCCCCTGTTCGCGCGCCTGTCGCAGGCCGAGCAGGACCGCATCTTCGACGGCCACACCGGCCGCCGCCTGGTGCTGGCCACCAACGTGGCCGAGACCTCGCTCACGGTGCCGGGCATCCGCTACGTGATCGATGCGGGCACGGCCCGCGTCAAGCGCTACAGCTTTCGCAGCAAGGTGGAGCAGCTGCTGGTGGAGCCCATCAGCCAGGCCGCCGCCAACCAGCGCGCGGGCCGCTGCGGCCGCGTGGCCAACGGCATCTGCATCCGCCTGTACGACGAGGCCGATTTCAACGGCCGCCCGCGCTTCACCGACCCGGAAATCCTGCGCAGCTCGCTGGCCGGCGTCATCCTGCGCATGAAGTCGCTGCACCTCGGTGACGTGGTGCAGTTCCCCTTCATCGAGGCGCCCTCGGGCCGCGCGATTGCCGACGGCTACCAGCTGCTGGGCGAGCTGGGCGCGGTGGACGAGGCCAACGAGCTCACGCCCATGGGCGTGGAGCTGTCGCGCCTGCCGCTGGACCCGCGCGTGGGCCGCATGATCCTGGAGGCGCGCGACCGCAAGGCACTGGACGAGGTGCTCATCATCGCCAGTGCGCTCAGCGTGCAGGACGTGCGCGACCGCCCGCTGGAAGCCCAGCAACAGGCCGACCAGGCGCACGCCAAGTTCGACGACGAGAAAAGCGAGTTCAGCGGCTACCTCAAGCTGTGGAAGTGGATCAACGAGGCCCGAGGCGGTGCGCCCTCGCTGCCATCGGCCCGCGCGCAGAAGGCCATGGCCAACCAGCGCGCACCCTCGCAGGCCTTCTTGCCCGTGGCGCAGCGCTCGGTGGCGGCGGTGACCCCGGCGCCCGCCGTGGTGAGTACGGAGGCACATGCGCCCACGCACAAGCTGAGCAATCGCCAGTACGAGCAACTGCTGCGCCAGAACTTCATCAGCATCCGCCGGCTGCGTGAGTGGCGCGACATCCACACCCAGCTGCTCACCGTGGTGACCGAGCACAAGTGGGCCATCAACAGCCAGCCCGCGAGCTATGAGCAGCTGCACCTGTCGATGCTGGCAGGCCTGCTGGGCAACATCGGCGCCAAGGGCGAAGAGGAAGACTGGTACCTGGGCGCACGCGGCATCAAGTTCTACAAGCACCCGGGCGCCCACTTGGCCAAGAAGCCCGGCCGCTGGATCGTGGCGGCCGAGCTGGTGGAGACCACGCGCCTGTTCGGCCGCGGCATCGCCGCCATCGAGCCGCAGTGGCTCGAGCAGGTGGGCGGCCACCTGCTCAAGAAGCAACTGCTCGACCCGCACTGGGAGAAGAAGTCGGCCGAGGTCACGGCGCTGGAGCGTGCCACGCTCTATGGCATCGTGATTTACAGCGGCCGGCGCATCAACTTCGGCAAGATCGACCCGCATGCGGCGCGCGAGATCTTCATCCGCGAGGCGCTGGTGGGCGGCAACTGGGAGAGCAAGCTGCCCTTCCTGGCCGCCAACCAGAAGCTGATCGCCAAGGTCGAGGAGCTCGAACACAAGTCGCGCCGCCAGGACGTGCTGGTGGACGACGAGCTGATCTACGCCTTCTACGACCAGCAATTGCCGCCCGACGTGTGCAGCGGCCATGGCTTCGAGGCCTGGTACCGCGAGGCCTCGCGCCAGCAGCCCGAGCTGCTCAAGCTCACGCGCGAGGAGCTCATGCGCCACGAGGCGGCAGGCATCACCAGCAACGCCTTTCCCAAGACGGTGCGCCTGGGTGGGGTGGACTGCGCGGCCAGCTACCTGCACGAGCCCGGCGATGCGCGCGACGGCATCACCGTGACCATTCCGCTGTTCGTGCTCAACCAGGTGAACGACGAGCGCTGTGAATGGCTGGTGCCCGGCATGCTCAAGGACAAGATCCAGGCCCTGCTCAAGAGCCTGCACCAGCGCCCGCGCAGCCGCTTCGTGCCGCTGCCCGAGAACGCCACCCGCCTGGCGGGCCTGCTGGGCACACCCGAGCGCTTCGGCCTGGGCAGCCTGACCGAGGTGCTGCTCAAGCAGGTGCGCGACGAGACCTCGCTCGACGTGAAGCGCGCTGACTTCAAGCTCGACATGCTCAGCCCGCACCTGTTCATGAACTTCCGCGTGGTGGACGAGCATGGCCGCCAGCTCGGCCATGGCCGCAACCTCGGAGCCCTGAAGGCCGAGTGGGGTGCCAAGGCGCGCGGCGCCTTCCAGGCGCTGGCCGGGCTCAAGCTGGCCGCAGGTGCGCCTGTGCCCCAGGCGCCAGCCCCGGCCACGCCTGCACCAGGCAAGGCATCGGCTGCCATGAAGGCGCCGGTGGCGGCGGCCCCTGCAAAGCCCGCCGCCCCGGCTGGCCAGCGCTATACCGCCTGGACCTTTGGCGAGCTGCCCGAGCTGATGGAGATCAAGAAGGCCGGGCAGACGCTGATCGGCTTTCCGGCGCTGATCGACGGTGGCGACGGCGTGACCATCGAGGTCTTCGACGAGCCCGAGGTGGCTGCCGCCAAGCACCGCGCCGGCCTGCGCCGCCTGTTTGCGCTGCAGATCAAGGACGCGCTCAAGTACCTGGAGAAGAACATCCCCGACCTGCAGAAGATGGCCGTGGCCTACATGCAGGTGGGCCGCAATGCCGACGGCACGGGCGGCGGCACGCAGGAGGAACTGCGCAACCAGGTCATCGACGTGGCGCTGGACCGCGCGTTTCTGCTCGACCCACTGCCCACCGACGAGTTCGCCTTCAAGCGCCGGCTGGAGGAGGGCAGGGGCCGCCTGACCCTGATCGCCAACGAGGTCGCGCGCCTGGCGGGCACCATCCTCATCGAGTTCGCCGCCGCTGCGCGCAAGATCAAGGACACCAAGAACGCCCCCGAGGCCACGCAGGACGCCCAGCAGCAACTGGCCCGCCTGATGCCCAAGAACTTCATCGCCATCGCGCCCTGGACGCAACTGGCCCACTATGCGCGCTACCTCAAGGCCATCACGCTGCGCCTGGACAAGTACCGCGCCGACCCCGCGCGCGACGCCGCCAAGCTGACCGAACTGCGCCCGCAGGAGCAGCGCTACTGGCGCCTGGTGGCCGAACGCAAGGGCCAGGTGGACAGCCGCATGCAGGAACTGCGCTGGCTGCTGGAGGAACTGCGCGTGAGCTTCTTTGCGCAGGAGCTGCGCACGCCGCAGCCGGTGAGCGTCAAGCGCCTGGAGAAGCTGTGGGCGCAGGTCAATAGCTGAAGCGGGAGGACATGCCGGCCCGGTCTGTCGGGCCGGCATGCTTCCAACGCATGGCGATGCGCTATACTAAACATTCCATCCAGATGGTTTGTTTTTCGCCATGACCGAAGCCCACCGCCGCCAGAAGCACCCCGAACTGGTTCGCAGCCAGTTGCTGGCGGTCGTGCGCGGGCTGCTCGTCAGCGAAGGCCCCCATGCCGTCACGCTGGATGCCGTGTCGGCCCGGGCCGGCGTGACCAAGGGCGGGCTGCAGCACCACTTTCGCAGCAAGCAGGCGCTGCTCGATGCCTTGAGCGACCAGTTGTTCGAGGAATTCCAGCAGGGCTATGCCCAGGCATTGGCGCAAGAGGAGGAGGGCAGGCCGGGCCGGCATGCCCGCGCCTACATCCGCACGGCGTTCGACGAGGGCACCGATTGCAACCGGGTGGAGGCCCAGCGCGCCATCGGCCTGCTGGCGCTGACCATGCCCCATTGCCGTGCGCAGTGGAGCGCCACGATGCAGGCCGCCCTGGCGCATGATGGCGACGACCCTCGAACAGCCGACCGCCTGCTGGCCTGCCGCATGGCGGCCGACGGCTACTGGTTCAGCCAGATGCTCGATGTGTACCCGATGGACGAGGCGCGCAAGGCCCGCATCCTCAAGACCCTGCTGGACCTGTGCCACTGACTCCCGTGTTCAAAAGCGAGTACCCATGAATCTCACCACCGCCTACCTGTTGCTCGGCATTGCCATCGTCTCCGAAGTCATCGGCACCTCGGCGCTCAAGGCCTCCGAGGGTTTCACGCGCCTGGGGCCCAGCGCCATCACGGTCGTCACCTACAGCCTGTCGTTCTACCTGCTGTCGCTCACGCTCAAGACCCTGCCGGTCGGCATTGCCTATGCCATCTGGTCGGGCGTGGGCATCGTGCTGATCTCGGCCGTGGGCTGGGTGGTCTATGGGCAAAAGCTCGACCTGCCGGCCGTGATCGGCCTGGGCCTGATCATTGCGGGCGTGCTGGTCGTGAACCTGTTTTCCAAGAGCGTTGGCCACTGAGCCCGCTCCCTCTCTCCCTCGCTGATTTTCTGGTGCCGCCATGACCGCTTCCTACGCCTGCTCTTCGTCCGCTGCCGCCGCGCCTGCGGTGGTGCCCATCACCGGCCAAACCCTGTCACGGGCCGATGTGCTGGCGCTGCTGGAGCGGGGCACTGGCCCGCTGCACTTCGAGCAATGCGATTTCGAGGGGGTGGACCTGTCGCGGCTGGAGCTGCGCGGGGCGCAGTTCACCGAGTGCACGCTGGCCGAGGCCTCGTTCGAGAAATCCAACCTTGCCGACAGCCGCTGGCTGGGTTGCCGGGCGGGGCTGGCCAACTTCCAGCTCGCGGACCTGACCGACGCGCGCTGGTACCGCTGCGACCTGAACAACACCAGCTGGGTGCGCAGCAAGCTGGGCTCCACGGTGTTCGCCGAGGTCAAGCTCACCGGCGCGAGCTTTCGCGAGGCCCACACGCTGGGCCTGAGTTTTCACGACTCGCTGCTGGTGGGCGCGGACCTGCGCGGCATGTCGTTCAGGAAGCAGACCATCGGCCAACTGGACATGGGTGATGCCGACCTGGGCGGCTGCGATTTTCGCGATGCCGTCTTCGAGGGCGGCAGCCTGCGCGATGCCAACCTCAAGAACGCCCGTTTCGACGGCGCCGACCTGCGCGCTGTGGACCTGGCGGGGCTGCGCATTGCCAATGTGGCGCAGTTCTTCAAGGGTGCCGTGATCTCGCAGGACCAGGCGGCGGCGCTGGTGAGCGAGCTGGGGGTGCGGGTGATGTGAATCCCCCCAGGCGCCGGGGCTAGCGCGCGTCGTGGTGGATCTGGGCCGGCTCGGGCGAGAACAGATCCCAGGTCGCCATGAACAGTGCCGCGATCACCGGGCCGATGACGAAACCGGTCAGGCCGAACAGCCCCAACCCGCCCAGGGTGGAGATCAGCACCACGTAGTCGGGCATCTTGGTGTCCTTGCCGACCAGGATGGGGCGCAGGACGTTGTCCACGAGGCCGATGACGCCGATGCCGTAGGCGATCAGCACGACACCCTGCCACACGGCGCCCGTGGCCAGGAAGTAGATGGCCACGGGCAGCCAGATGAGGCCAGCGCCCACGGCGGGCAGCAGCGACAGAAAAGCCATGAGCACGCCCCAGAGCACGGGGCCCTGGATGCCCAGGATCCAGAAGATCAACCCGCCCAGGGCGCCCTGCGAGGCAGCGACCACGATGTTGCCCTTGACGGTGGCGCGGATCACGGTGGTGAACTTGGTGACCAGCTGGCGCTTGTGCTCGGTCTCGAGCGGAATGGCGCGGCCGATGCGTGCGCCCAGCGCGGCGCCATCGCGCAGCAAGAAGAACAGCAGGTACAGCATGATGCCGAAGCCCACGAGGAACTCGAGCGTGTTCTGGCCGATGTTGACCGCCTGGGTGGCGATGAACTGGCTGGCCTGTACGGCCACGGACGACAGCCGCTCCTGGAGCTGCGCCACCGAGGTCAGGTTGAAGCGGTCGAGCAGGTTCACGGCCCACTGGGGCAGGGCGGCGATGACCTGCTGGAAGTACAGGCCGAAATTGAGCTGCCCCGAGCGCGTGCGCTCGTAGATGGCCGTGGCCTCCTGGACCAGCGAGACGGTGAGGAAGGCCACCGGCAGGATCACGATCACCAGGCACAGCCCCAGCGTGATCAGGGCTGCCAGGTTGGTGCGCGGGCGCAGGCGCCGCAGCACCTTGCGGTGCAGCGGGGCGAACAGGATGGCCAGCACCATGCCCCAGAACACCGCACCGTGGAACTGCCAGAGGATGGCGCCAAAAGCCACGGTGACCAGCACCAGTAGCAGCAGGAAAGTCTTGTCTTGGAGTGTGTTGGGGCTCATTGGAACCTGTTGAGAACGTATACCCGCCCTATCGCGTGTACCCGCAATGTACGCGAGGTGCTGCGGCGCCCTGCATTTCCATGGGGCCCGGATACATATGGCTCGTGCTTTTGGGCCTTGATGCAGATCAGTGGCACAATGCAGCCCGTACCAAGGCCCTTCCCCAGCCACAGTCGCATCCGCCAACCGGTTCAGCCGTGTCGCGGAAGGTTTCTCAACCAGCTAATGCTTCCCTCAGGGAAGCGGAGGTCAGCGGAATATGAGCGATACGACGTCCGTCTATCAAGCCTACCAAGGCAACACCTACCTCTTCGGCGGCAATGCGCCCTATGTCGAAGAGATGTACGAGAACTACCTCGCCAACCCCGGCAGCGTGCCTGACACCTGGCGCGAGTACTTCGACGCACTGCAGCACGTGCCTGCCGTCGATGGCTCCAATGCCAAGGACGTACCCCACCTTCCCGTCGTCAATGCCTTCGCCGAGCGCGCAAAGCAGGGCGGCACCAAGGTCGTCGTCGCCACCGGTGCCGACTCGGAACTGGGCCGCAAGCGCACCGCCGTACAGCAGTTGATCGCTGCCTACCGCAACGTGGGCCAGCGCTGGGCCGACCTCGATCCTCTGAAGCGCACCGAGCGCCCTGCGATCCCCGAACTCGAAGCCTCGTTCTACGGCTTCAGCGACGCGGACCAGGAAACCGTCTTCAACATCAGCAACACCTTCTTCGGCAAGGAATCCCTGCCGCTGCGCGAGCTGATCAATGCCCTGCGCGAAACATACTGCGGCTCCATCGGTGCCGAGTACATGTACGCCACCGACCAGAACCAGAAGCGCTGGTGGCAGGAAAAGCTGGAAACCATCCGCAGCAAGCCCAGCTTCGGTGCCGAGAAGAAAAAGCAGATCCTCGACCGCCTGACGGCCGCCGAAGGCCTGGAGCGCTTCCTGCACACCAAGTACGTCGGCCAGAAGCGTTTCTCCCTCGAAGGGGGTGAAAGCTTCATCGCCGCGATGGACGAGCTGATCCAGTCCGCCGGCGCCAAGGGCGTGCAGGAAATCGTGATCGGCATGGCCCACCGCGGCCGCCTGAACGTGCTGGTCAACTCCCTGGGCAAGATGCCTGCGGATCTGTTCGCCGAGTTCGACCACACCGCGCCCGAAGACCTGCCATCGGGCGACGTGAAGTACCACCAGGGCTTCAGCTCCGACGTGACCACCCCCGGCGGCCCGGTCCACCTGTCGCTGGCGTTCAACCCCTCGCACCTGGAAATCGTGAACCCGGTGGTCGAAGGCTCGGTGCGCGCCCGCATGGACCGCCGCGCGGATCCCCTGGGCAAGCAGGTGCTGCCCGTGCTGGTGCACGGCGACGCGGCCTTTGCCGGCCAGGGCGTGAACCAGGAAACCCTGGCGCTGGCCCAGACCCGTGGCTACTCCACGGGTGGCACGGTGCACATCATCATCAACAACCAGATCGGTTTCACCACCTCCGATCCGCGCGACGCACGCTCGACGCTGTACTGCACCGACATCGTGAAGATGATCGAGTCGCCCGTGCTGCACGTCAACGGCGACGATCCCGAAGCCGTGGTGCTGGCCACCCAGCTGGCGCTCGAATTCCGCATGGAGTTCCAGAAGGACGTGGTCGTGGACATCATCTGCTTCCGCAAGCTGGGCCACAACGAGCAGGACACGCCTGCACTGACCCAGCCGCTGATGTACAAGAAGATTGGCCAGCACCCCGGCACGCGCAAGCTGTACGCCGACAAGCTGGCCACGCAAGGCCTGGGCGAGACTCTGGGCGACGACATGGTCAAGGCCTACCGCGCCGCCATGGATGCGGGCAAGCACACGGTCGACCCGGTGCTGACCAACTTCAAGAGCAAGTACGCCGTGGACTGGAGCCCGTTCCTGGGCAAGAAGTGGACCGATGCCGGCGACACCGCGATCCCTCTGGCCGAGTGGAAGCGCCTGTCCGAGAGGATCACCACCATCCCCGAAGGCGTGACGCCGCACCAACTGGTCAAGAAGGTGTACGACGACCGCGCCGCCATGGGCCGTGGCGACATCCCCGTGGACTGGGGCATGGGCGAGCACATGGCCTTCGCCTCGCTGGTGGCCAGTGGCTTCCCGGTGCGCCTGTCGGGTGAAGATTGCGGCCGTGGCACGTTCACGCACCGCCACTCGGTCATCCATGACCAGAAGCGCGAGAAGTGGGACATCGGCACCTACGTGCCGCTGCAGAACGTGAGCGAGAACCAGGCCCCGTTCGTCGTGATCGACTCCATCCTGTCCGAAGAGGCGGTGCTGGGCTTCGAATACGGCTATGCATCGAACGACCCGAACACCCTGGTGATCTGGGAAGCCCAGTTCGGCGACTTCGCCAACGGCGCACAGGTCGTGATCGACCAGTTCATCGCCTCCGGCGAAGTCAAGTGGGGCCGTGTCAACGGCATCACGCTGATGCTGCCGCACGGCTACGAAGGCCAGGGCCCCGAGCATAGCTCGGCCCGCCTGGAGCGCTTCATGCAGCTGTCGGCCGATGCCAACATGCAGGTGGTGCAACCCACCACGGCCAGCCAGATCTTCCACATCCTGCGCCGCCAGATGGTGCGTGATCTGCGCAAGCCGCTGATCATCATGACGCCCAAGTCGCTGCTGCGCAACAAGGACGCCACCTCGCCGCTGTCCGAGTTCACCAAGGGCAGCTTCCAGACGGTGATTCCGGAGCAGGACGAAGCCATCGTGAAGAAGGCCGCCAAGGTCAAACGCGTGATCGCCTGCTCGGGCAAGGTCTACTACGACCTGGTCAAGAAGCGCACCGAGCGCGAAGACGACGACGTGGCCATCATTCGCGTCGAGCAGCTCTACCCCTTCCCGCACAAGGCGTTCGCCAACGAACTCAAGCGCTTCCCCAACGCCACGGACGTGGTGTGGTGCCAAGACGAGCCACAGAACCAGGGTGCCTGGTTCTTCGTGCAGCACTACATCCACGAGAACATGCTCGAAGGCCAGAAGCTGGGTTACTCCGGCCGTGCAGCCTCCGCATCGCCTGCCGTCGGCTACTCGCACCTGCACCAGGAACAGCAAAAGGCGCTGGTGGACGGCGCGTTTGGCAAGCTCAAGGGTTTTGTCCTGACCAAGTAAGGCCGGCAACCCCCGATTACACAGAACAAAACCCCATTCCGAAAGAATTGATATGGCTATCGTAGAAGTCAAAGTCCCCCAGCTGTCCGAGTCCGTGGCAGAAGCCACCATGCTCACCTGGAAGAAAAAGGCCGGTGAAGCGGTCGCAGTGGACGAGATCCTGATCGAGATCGAAACCGACAAGGTCGTGCTCGAAGTGCCCGCCCCCTCGGCTGGCGTGCTGGTTGAAATCGTGCAGGGCGACGGTGCCACCGTCGTGGCCGA
Source organism: Acidovorax sp. CF316 (assembly GCF_000276605.1). Classification (GTDB taxonomy): domain Bacteria; phylum Pseudomonadota; class Gammaproteobacteria; order Burkholderiales; family Burkholderiaceae_C; genus Acidovorax. The sequence goes on from NZ_AKJX01000117.1 coordinate 21,461, forward strand.
GCAGCTCATCGCCAAGATCGACACCGAAGGCAAGGCTGGCGCAGCTGCTCCCGCCGCTGCCGCTGCAGCAGCACCCGCTGCCGCCACGGCCTCGGCCCCTGCTGCCGCACCCGCGGCTGCCGGTGGTTCCAAGGGCGACGTCGCCATGCCTGCGGCTGCCAAGCTGCTGGCCGAGAACAACCTGTCCGCATCGGCCGTGGCCGGCACGGGCAAGGATGGCCGCGTGACCAAGGGCGACGTGCTGTCTGCCGTGGCCGGTGGTGCCAAGGCGGCCGTGGCGGCCCCGAGCAGCATCCCCACGGGCGTGCCGACCAAGGCGCTGCCCCAGGTGTCGGCTCCGGCTGCCAAGGAAGACCTGAGCGGTCGCCCCGAGCAGCGCGTGCCCATGAGCCGCCTGCGCGCCCGCGTGGCCGAGCGCCTGCTGCAGTCGCAATCGACTAACGCCATCCTGACCACGTTCAACGAAGTGAACATGGCCCCGGTGATGGACATGCGCAAGAAGTTCCAGGACGCGTTCACCAAGGAACACGGCGTGAAGATCGGCTTCATGAGCTTCTTCGTGAAGGCGGCCGTGCATGCCTTGAAGAAGTACCCCGTGCTCAACGCTTCGGTCGATGGCAACGACATCGTCTACCACGGCTTCTTCGACATCGGTATCGCCGTGGGTTCGCCCCGTGGCCTGGTGGTGCCCATCCTGCGCAACGCAGACCAGATGAGCTTTGCCGACATCGAGAAGAAGATCGCCGAGTTCGGCCAGAAGGCCAAGGACGGCAAGCTGGGCATCGAAGAGATGACCGGCGGCACGTTCTCGATCAGCAACGGCGGCACCTTCGGCTCCATGCTGTCCACGCCCATCATCAACCCGCCCCAATCGGCCATCCTGGGCGTGCACGCCACCAAGGACCGCGCCGTGGTGGAGAACGGCCAGATCGTGATCCGCCCGATGAACTACCTGGCCATGTCCTATGACCACCGCATCATCGACGGCCGCGAAGCCGTACTGGGCCTGGTGGCCATGAAGGAAGCGCTGGAAGACCCATCGCGCCTGCTGTTCGACATCTGATAGCACCCGAATCGACCCACCCGCGTGGCCGGCCCCTGGCCGCGCCCGCCGGTGGGTCTTTTTTCCAATGAACAAGTGATTGAGACCGACATGAGCAAACAATTCGACGTGATCGTCATCGGTGGCGGCCCTGGCGGCTACGTGGCCGCCATCCGCGCTGCGCAGCTGGGCTTCAACGTGGCCTGCATCGACGAGTGGAAGAACGAGAAGGGCGGCCCCGCACCCGGCGGCACCTGCACCAACGTGGGCTGCATCCCCTCCAAGGCGCTGCTGCAATCGTCCGAGCATTTCGAGCACGCCAACAAGCACTTTGCCGAGCACGGCATCTCGGCTTCCGACGTCAAGATCGACGTGGCCAAGATGCTTGCCCGCAAGGACACCGTCGTCAAGCAGAACAACGACGGCATCCTGTACCTGTTCAAGAAGAACAAGATCAGCTTCTTCCACGGCCGCGGTTCGTTCGTGAAGGCGGCCGAAGGCGGCTATGAGATCAAGGTGGCCGGCGCCGCCGAAGAGTCGATCACCGGCAAGCAGATCATCATCGCCACCGGCTCCAACGCCCGTGCGCTGCCCGGCGCGCCTTTCGACGAAGAGTTCGTGCTGTCCAACGATGGCGCGCTGCGCGTGGGCGCGGTTCCCAAGAAGCTCGGCCTCATCGGTTCGGGCGTGATCGGCCTGGAAATGGGCTCGGTGTGGCGCCGCCTGGGCGCCGAAGTCACCATCCTCGAAGGCCTGCCGACCTTCCTGGGCGCGGTGGACGAGCAGATCGCCAAGGAAGCCAAGAAGGCCTTCGACAAGCAGGGCCTGAAGATCGAACTGGGCGTGAAGGTCGGCGAGATCAAGACCGGCAAGAAGGGCGTGAGCATCGCCTACACCAATGCCAAGGGCGAAGCCCAGGCGCTGGAAGTGGACAAGCTCATCGTCTCCATCGGCCGCGTGCCCAACACCATCGGCCTGAACACCGAAGCCGTGGGCCTGGCCCTGGACGAGCGCGGCGCCATCGTCGTCGATGCCGACTGCAAGACCAACCTGCCCGGCGTGTGGGCGGTGGGTGACGTGGTGCGCGGCCCGATGCTGGCGCACAAGGCCGAGGAAGAAGGCGTTGCCGTGGCCGAGCGCATTGCCGGCCAGCATGGCCACGTGAACTTCAACACCGTGCCCTGGGTCATCTACACCAGCCCCGAGATCGCCTGGGTCGGCCGCACCGAGCAGCAGCTCAAGGCCGACGGCGTCAAGTACAAGGCCGGCAGCTTCCCGTTCCTGGCCAACGGCCGCGCACGTGCGCTGGGTGACACCACCGGCATGGTGAAGATGCTGGCCGATGCCGACACCGACGAGATCCTGGGCGTGCACATCGTGGGCCCGCAGGCCAGCGAGCTGATCTCCGAAGCCGTGGTCGCCATGGAGTTCAAGGCCAGCAGCGAAGACATCGCGCGCATCTGCCACGCCCACCCCAGCCTGAGCGAAGCCACCAAGGAAGCGGCCCTGGCCGTGGACAAGCGAACGCTGAACTTCTGATCTCCGCCTGCCGGAGAATGATGGCGCCGTCGCCCTGCACAGGGCGTCGGCGCCTTGTGCCTTATTCATACCTAGTACTGGCGAGCGCACCGTGACTGTCAAACAGGCCTACCTGGCCGAACTCGAAGCCAAGGGCTTCAAGAGCGACCCCGCGCAGCTGCGGGCCGTGGATGCGCTGCAGCGCTGCGCCGATGAGTGGGCCACCTACAAGGAGCGGCGCTCCAACGCGTTCAAGAAGCTCATCAACCACCCGGACATCCCGCGCGGCGTCTACATGTACGGCGGGGTGGGGCGCGGCAAGAGCTTCCTCATGGAATGCTTCTTCAACGCCGTGCCCCTGAAGCGTAAGGTGCGCCTGCACTTCCACGAGTTCATGCGCGAGGTGCACCGCGAGCTGGCGGCCCTGCAGGGCACGCAGAACCCGCTCGACGTGCTGGGCGAGCGCATCTCCAAGCGCTACAAGCTCATCTGCTTCGACGAGTTCCACGTCGCCGACATCACCGATGCGATGATCCTGCACCGCCTCCTGGTGTCGCTGTTCGAGAACGGCGTGGGCTTTGTCACCACGTCCAACTTCATGCCCGACGAGCTGTACCCGGGCGGCCTGCACCGCGACCGCATCCTGCCCGCGATCGCGCTGCTCAACCAGCGGCTGGAGGTGGTGAACGTGGACAACGGCACCGACTACCGGCGCCGCACCATGGAGAAGGTCAGGCTCTACCACACGCCCCTGGGCCCCGAGGCCGATGCCGAGATGAACGAGGCCTTCAACCAGCTGGCCGAGGTGCACGATGAAGACCCGGTGCTGCACATCGAGGCACGCGAGATCCGCGCCAAGCGCAAGGCCGGCGGGGTGGTATGGTTCGATTTCCGTGAACTTTGCGGTGGACCGCGTTCGCAGAACGACTACCTGGAGATCGCCACGCAGTTCCACACGGTGCTGTTGTCCGATGTGCCCTACCTGCCGGTGGCCATGGCCTCGCCCGCGCGGCGCTTCACCTGGCTGGTGGACGTGCTTTACGACCGCCGCGTGAAGCTCATCATGTCGGCGGCCGTGCCGCCCGAGGCGTTGTACACGGAAGGTCCCCTGGCACACGAGTTCCCGCGCACGGTGTCGCGCCTGAACGAGATGCAGTCCAAGGAGTTTCTGGCGCTCGAGCGCCGCGTGGTGGATACAGGCTTGACATGAAGACCAGGACAATGCGGCAGATCATCATCCAGGCGCTGTGCCTGCTGGCACAGGCGGGCATCGCATCGCATGCCCTGGCCCAGGCCACGGCAGAAGAGCCCGCTGTATCGGCCGAGCGCAAGGCCGCCCACGCCCAGCGCAGCGCCGAGCGTGCCCATATCGCCGAGGAGCGCAAGGCCGTGGCCGCCCGGCGCCTGGCCGCCGAGACCGAGTGCTACAAGCTGTTTGCCGTGGAGGACTGCCTGCGCGTGGAACGCAACCGGGCGCGCGAAGCCGAAGCCGGCCTGCGCACGCGCGAGATGCAGATCAACGATGCCGAGCGCAAGGAAAAAGCCACCGAGCGGCGGCGCAGCATTGCCGAAAAGCAGAATGCCCAGCCCGGGCCGCCGGGTGAAACCCCGGAAGTCGGGATCGGTGTGCGCGGCCAGCCGCATGTGCAGGCCCCGCGTACGCCGCGCACACCCAGGACCCCCGTGGCGCCCACCCCGCGCACACAGGACCTGCAGCAGCGCGAGGCCGAGCAGGCCCAGCGTGCTGGCGAAGCCGCCCAGCGCGCAGGCCGCGCCCGCGAGCGCCATGCAGAGGAACTGAAGGCTGCCGAAACGCGCCGTGCCCGTGTGGCGCGCGAGCAGGCCGCGGCCGCCGCATCGGGCCGCAAGCCGGCCGCGCCGCTGCCGGTTCCTGCGTCGGAGGCTGCCCGCTAGGGGCAAGTCAGTATTTTCGGCCCCCCCGCGCTGCAGTGCGGGCGGCGGGGCGGCCCGGCCCGCTGTGCGTGCGGGCACTGCGCGGGCGCCGTCAGGCCTTGCTGGTCGTCGTGCCTGCAGCGGCCGCCGCAGTGCCGGGGGCGGGGCGCGCACCCATGCCCATGCCCTGGATGGGCTTCTTCTCTTCGACCAGGGCTTCGATCTTCACGATGACCAGCGATAGGTTGTCGCCGCCTCCGCGCGCCCGGGTGCGGGCCTTTTCGATCAGGAACTCCGTCGCCTCGCGCGGCGAGAGCGATTCGACCACCGAGGCCAGCTCGGTGGGCGAAAAGTAGTGCCACACGCCGTCGCTGCAGGCCATGAGCGTGTCACCCGGGTGCAGCTGGGGGATCATGTGGGTGGTGATGGGCGGGTCGCTCTCGGTGCCCAGGCAGCCCACCAGGATGTTCGAGTGCGGGTGGTTGTTGGCCTCGGCCTCGGTCAGCTCGCCGCGGTCCACCAGGGCCTGCACGTAGGAATGGTCGCTGGTGCGGTGCGCCAGGCGCCCACCTTGGAAGTGGTAGATGCGCGAGTCACCGGCATGCACCCAGTGGCAGTCGCCGCGCGGGTTGATCAGGAAGGCGGCGATGGTGCTGTGCGGCTCTTGCTCGGCCGAGATGGCCGTGAGGCGGATGACGATGTGCGCCTCTTCGACCATGCTCTTGAGCATGGCGGCGGGGTCGTCGGTCTCGGGGGAGTAGCGCTCGAACAGCTGGCGCGCCGTCATCATGACCTGGTCGGACGCCTTGCGGCCGCCGCTGCGGCCCCCCATGCCGTCGGCCACGACGCCCAGCACACAGCCGTTGTGCCGTTCGTGGGCGATCAAGGCCACCTGGTCTTGCTGGTACTCGCGGTCACCCTTGTGGATGCCGGTGGAAGCGATAAGGCGAAACGCTTTGGTGGTCATGCTGGTGATTGTGGTGTGCCGACGGGCCTGTCTGTCGTTTGGATGCTCCGAAGCGCGTATTATCCGCCCGCCTGTGGCATTTTTGCCATGACTGCCACGCGCCCCCTCTTGAAATCCACGCACCTTCTGCCCCTGCGGCAACCGATCATGCGGCGCATGGAGCGCTTGCTACACCGCCGGGGGCCTGCCTGATGCCGCTGGCCGCGATGGTGCAGGAGGTGTTTGCGCCCGGCGGCCTGCTGGCGCGCGCAGATGCCCAATTTCGCCCGCGCGAGGGCCAGACCCGCATGGCCGCCGCCGTGGCCCGCACCATGGAAGAGGGCGGCAAGCTGGTGGTGGAAGCCGGCACCGGCGTGGGCAAGACCTTTTCCTACCTGGTCCCGGCACTGCTCAGCGGCGAGCGCGTGCTGCTCTCCACCGCCACCAAGGCGCTGCAGGACCAGTTGTTTGCACGCGACCTGCCGCTCCTGGCCGAGGTGCTGGGCGTGCCGGTGCGGGCTGCCTTGCTCAAGGGCCGGGCCAGCTACCTGTGCCTGCACCGCATGGTGCAGGCTCGCCAGGACAGCGCGGTAACAGATCGTAATGTCGTGCGCGTGCTGGCCAAGGTGGAAGACTGGTCGCGCAGCACCCCAAGCGGCGACCTGGCGGAACTCACGGGCCTGGACGAGCGCTCGCCGGTGATTCCCCTGGTCACCTCCACGCGCGAGAACTGCCTGGGCGCCAGCTGCCCGCGGGCGCGCGAATGCCATGTGAACATCGCCCGGCGCGAGGCGCTGGCGGCCGACATCGTGGTGATCAACCACCACCTCTTCTTTGCCGACATGGCCGTGCGCGAATCCGGCGTGGCCGAACTGCTGCCCTCCGTGCGCGTGGTGGTGTTCGACGAAGCCCACCAGATCAGCGAGACCGGCGTGCAGTTCCTGGGCCTGCAGCTGTCCTCGGGCCAGTTGCTCGACTTTGCGCGCGACCTGCTGGCCGCCGGGCTGCACCACGCGCGCGGCCTGGCCGATTGGGTGGCCCTGGCCAGCCGGGTGGAGCAGGCCGTGGCGGACCTGCGCACAGCCGGCGGCAGCACCAGCGCGCAGGGCAAGCGCGGCTGGACCGGGGCGGCACCCGAGGGCGCCGAAGCCCAGGCCTGGGATGCTGCGCTGCGCCGGCTGGCGACCGCCTGCGCCCAGGCCCAGGAGACGCTGGACCAACTCAGCGAGACCGCCCCTGACCTCGAACGGCTCTACGAGCGCGCCACCGAACTGCTGGCCCGCCTGGCCCGCTTCGCCGGCACCTGCGGCCAGGATGCGGTGCGCTGGATCGACTTGGGGCATACCCAGGTGCGGCTGGTCGAATCGCCGCTGGACATTGCGCACGCCATGCGCACCCGGCTGCTGACCCAGCCCGCCCAGAGCGCGCAGGGCGATGAATGGCCCGACCCCGAGGGCGAGCGCGAGCGTGCCTGGATCTTCACCTCGGCCACCCTGGGCGCCGACGAGGGTCTGACCTGGTTCGTGGAGCGCTGCGGCCTGGAGGGCGCCGAGATCCTGCGCGTGGACAGCCCCTTCGACTACGCCACGCAGGCCGCGCTGTACGTGCCGCGCCACCTGCCCAAGCCGGCGGACCCGGGCCACAGCACGGCCATTGCCCGCCTGGCCGGCGATGCCGCCGCGCGCATCGGCGGGCGCACCCTGGTGCTGACCACCACGCTCAAGGCCCTGGCCACGATCGGCGATGCCCTGCACCGCCGGTTTGGCGACGGGCAGTCGCTGTCGGTGCTGGTGCAGGGCGAGTGGCCCAAGCGCCGCCTGATGGAGCGTTTTCGCGAAGGCAGCACGCATGGCGCGCCGGGGTGCATCCTGGTGGCCTCGGCCACGTTCTGGGAGGGGTTCGATGTGCCGGGTGACGCGCTGCAGCTGGTCATCATCGACAAGCTGCCGTTCCCGCCGCCGGGCGATCCATTGGTCGAGGCGCGCAGCCAGCGCATCGAGGAGGCGGGGGGCAGCTCGTTCCAGCAGTATTCGGTGCCCGAGGCAGCGGTGGCGCTCAAGCAGGGCGCCGGCCGGCTGATACGGCGCGAGTCCGACCGGGGGGTGCTGGTGGTCGGCGACACGCGCCTGGCCACCATGGGCTATGGCAAGCGGTTGTTGCGGGCCTTGCCCCCCATGCGGCGCCTGGAATCCCCGGAGGATTTCGACGCTGCGCTGGACGATCTGGTAGGCACCCGCTCAGGTGCGGGCTGAGCAGGCCGCGCTTACCAGAACTTCCACCACGGATCCGACTTGCCCTTGAAGCCCGTGCGCACGTACTGGCTTTGCGGGTACGAGGCGTCCATCACGCGGCGGGTGTCGTCGCGCAGCTGGGTCATGCCCAGGGCATCGTAGGACTGCATCAGGATGTAGAGCGCTTCTTCGACGGCGGGCACGCCCTGGTAGTCGGCCACGGCCACCTGGGCGCGGCTGATGGCGGCCACGTAGGCGCCGCGCTGGTAGTAATAGCGTGCCACGTGCACTTCATACTGGGCCAGCGAGTTGACGATGTAGGTCATGCGCTGGCGCGCGTCCTGGGCATAGCGCGAGTCGGGGAAGCGCGTGCTCAGCTCGCTGAAGGATTCGAAGGAATCCTTGGCGGCCTTCTGGTCGCGCTCGGACAGGTCCTGGCGCGACAGCCACGAGAACAGGCCCAGGTTGTCGTTGAAGTTGACCAGGCCCTTGAGGTACAGCGCGTAGTCGAGGGCGGGGCTGGCGGGGTGCAGCTTCATGAAACGGTCGAGCGTGGCCACGGCCTGCGCCTTTTCACCCGCCTTGTAGTGGGCATAGGCCTTGTCCAGCTGGGCCTGCTGGGCCAGCGGTGTGCCGGCGGCACGGCCTTCGAGCTTTTCGAACAGCGGCACGGCCTTGTCGTAGCCGCCGGAGTTCATTTCGTCCTTGGCTTCGGAGTAGATGCGGTTCGGGCTCCAGTTGGCGGTCTTGTCTTCCGTGGTGGTCGAGCACCCGGCAAGGACGCCTGCAGCCAGCAGGGCGGAGATAAACGGCAGTGGGGCACGAAGCATCGCAGGCAGCTTTCAGGCAAAAAAAGGAAACGGGATGTTCCAGGGCCAGGCGGTAAGCACTGGCGCCCCCGGGGACGTGCATCACCACGGATGCCCGGCCCGACCCGACGCCGCATTGTAACGGCCGCATTTGCCCCTTGAATCGCACTGTCGCAAAGGTTTCGGTTACGAGGTGCAGTGGGCTTTCTACAATGGAGCCCATGTTTGTCCACCTGCGCCTGCACACCGAATATTCCGTCGTCGACGGCACCAACCGCATCGACGAGGTGGCCAAGGCCGCCGCGGTCGATGGCCAGCCCGCCCTGGCCATCACCGACCTCAACAACCTCTTCGGCGCCATCAAGTTCTACAAGGAAGCCCGGGGCAAGGGCGTCAAGCCCCTGCTGGGCGCCGAGATCTTCCTGGAGGGGGAGGGCACGGCCCCGCCCTCGCGCATGATCGTGCTGGTGCAGAACCGCCAGGGCTACCTGAGCCTGTCGGAACTGCTGGCCCGCGCCTGGACGCGCAACATCGTCAAGAACCTCGCCGTCTGCACCTGGGAATGGCTGCAGGAGCTGTCCGAAGGGCTGATCGTGCTCTCCGGTGCCCAGGCCGGCCCCGTAGGCCAGGCCCTGCTCAAGGGCGACGACGCCGGCGCCGCCGACCTGGCGCTGCGCCTGGCAGGCATCTTCCCGCACCGCTTCTACATCGAGCTGCAGCGCGCCGGCCGGCCCGACGACGAGGCCCACGTGGTGGCCGCCGCGCAGCTGGCTGCACGCCTGCACCTGCCGGTGGTGGCCACCCACCCGGTGCAGTTCGCCGATGCCGAGGGCTACGAGGCCCACGAGGCACGGGTGTGCATCGCCGAGGGCGAGATCCTGGCCAACCCGCGCCGCGTGCGCCGCTTCACGCGCGAGCAGTATTTCAAGTCCTCGGCGCAGATGCAGGCGCTGTTCGCCGACATTCCCTCGGCGATCGCCAACACCGTGGAGATCGCCCAGCGCTGCAACCTGACGCTGGTACTGGGCAAGCCGCAGCTGCCGGACTTCCCGACGCCCAATGGCATGCCGATCGACGAGTACTTCCGCTTTGCGTCTTTCGAGGGGCTGGAAGCGCGGCTGAAGATGCTCTTCAAGAAAGAGGCCGACCGCGACCTGCAACGCCCGCGCTACGTGGAGCGGCTGGAGTTCGAGATCGGCACCATCCTCAAGATGGGTTTCCCGGGCTACTTCCTCATCGTGGGGGACTTCATCCAGTGGGCCAAGGACAACGGCTGCCCGGTGGGGCCGGGACGGGGGTCGGGCGCCGGCTCGCTGGTGGCCTATGCGCTGAAGATCACCGACCTCGACCCGCTCGAATACAACCTGCTGTTCGAGCGCTTCCTGAACCCCGAGCGGGTGTCCATGCCCGACTTCGACATCGACTTCTGCCAGTCCAACCGCGACCGGGTGATCGACTACGTGAAGGACAAGTACGGCAAGAACGCGGTGAGCCAGATCGCCACCTTCGGAACGCTGGCCGCCAAGGCCGCCATCCGCGACGTGGGCCGCGTGATGGACATGAGCTACATGTTCTGCGACGGCATCTCCAAGCTCGTGCCGGGCAAGCCCGGCATGTCCTACACGCTGCAGTACCCGCCCGCCGTCAAGAAGGAGGGCGACAAGAACAACTACGCGCTGGAGCTCGAACCCCTGCTGGCCGAGCGTGTGGCCAAGGAAGAAGACGTCCGGACCGTCATCGAGATGGCGCAGAAGCTCGAAGGCATGACGCGCAACATCGGCATGCACGCCGGGGGCGTGCTGATCGCGCCGGGCAAGCTCACCGACTTCTGCCCGCTGTACCAGCAGCCGGGCAGCGAATCGGCCGTGAGCCAGTACGACAAGGACGACGTGGAGGCCATCGGCCTGGTGAAGTTCGACTTTCTGGGCCTGGCCACGCTGACAATCCTGGAGATTGCGCGCGAGTTCATCATGAAGCGCCACAAGGGCCAGGAGAACTTCACCTTCGAGGCCATCCCGCTCGACGACGGGCCCACCTACACCCTGTTCTCGGACGGCAAGACCGAAGCCGTGTTCCAGTTTGAAAGCCGCGGCATGCAGGGCATGCTGCGCGAGGCGCGCCCGAGCCGCCTGGAAGACCTGATCGCGCTCAACGCGCTGTACCGCCCTGGTCCCATGGACCTGATCCCGAGCTTCGTGAACCGCAAGCACGGCAAGGAAGTGGTCGAGTACCCGCACCCGCTGGTCGAGAAGGTGCTGGCCGAAACCTACGGCATCATGGTCTACCAGGAGCAGGTGATGCAGACCGCCCAGGTGCTGGGCGGCTACAGCCTGGGTGGCGCCGACATGCTGCGCCGGGCCATGGGCAAGAAGAAGGCCGAGGAGATGGCCGAGCACCGCCTGATCTTCCGCGCCGGCGCCGCCAAGCAGGACATCAGCGAGGAAAAGGCCGACGAGGTGTTCGACCTGATGGAGAAGTTCGCGGGCTACGGCTTCAACAAGTCGCACGCTGCCGCCTACTCGCTGCTGGCCTACCACACGGGCTGGCTCAAGGTGCACTACACGGCCGAGTTCTTCTGCGCCAACATGACGGTGGAAATGGACGACACCGACAAGCTCAAGGTGCTGTTCGAGGACGCGCGCAAGAACTTCGGCATGAACTTCGAGCTGCCCGACGTGAACCGCGGCATGTACCGCTTCGAGCCGGTGACGGACAAGGTCATCCGCTACGGCCTGGGCGCCGTCAAGGGCGGGGGGCAGGCGGCCATCGAGGCCATCGTGGCTGCGCGCGAAGGTCGCGGCGAGGGGCCCAACGGCTCCACCAAGGGCCCCTTCAAGAGCCTCTTCGACTTCTGCCTGCGCGTGGACCGCGCGCGCATGAACAAGCGCACGGTGGAGGCATTGATCAAGGCCGGTGCCTTCGATTCGCTCAACCTCAACCGCGCCTCGCTGCTGGCGTCCATCGACCGGGCCTTCGATTTTGCCGCCGCCAGCCTGTCCAACATCAACCAGGGCGGCCTGTTCGACATGATGGGCGACGACGCCCATGGATCGAGCACGCAGGAGCCCGAACTGGTGGACGTGACGCCGTGGGGCATCAAGGAGCGGCTGACGCTGGAGAAGACGGCGGTGGGCTTCTACCTCTCGGGCCACCTGTTCGACGAAGTCGCCACCGAGGTGCGCCGCTTCGTGCGCACGCAGATCGACGAGCTGCTGGACAGCCGCGAGCCGCAGATCCTGGCCGGCATCATCAGCGATTTCCGGGTCATCAACGGACAGCGCGGCAAGCTGGCGCTGTTCAAGCTCGACGACAAGTCGGCGGTGATCGAGGCCTCGGCCGACGAGGCCCTGATCAACACCTACAAGAACCAGCTCAAGGAAGACGAGTTCGTGGTGATGATGGGCCGCCTGCAGCTGGACCGCTTCAGCGGCGGCCTGCGTGTGAAGGTGCAGCAGGTCTGGGACCTGGCCGGTGCGCGGGCGCGCTTTGGCAAGTACCTGCACGTGGTGGTCAGCGACAAGGCGCCCGAGGTGCAGAAGCTGCTGCGCGAGTTCCCGCCCCGACGGGAGGAGGCACCCGAGGGCGACCTGCTGCACGGCCTGCGGGTGCGCATGGGGCTGCGCTGCACGGGAACCGCCCAGGGGGCGGCCCGCAGCGCCACGGCCGTCGCCGAGATCCAGCTGTCCGACAGCAGCCGCTTTTACCCCAGCGATGCCGCCCTGGCCGCCTGGAGCGCGCAGGTCGGTGCCGGGTCGGCCACCGTGGTCTACGAGTAGGCCGTGGCGGGAGGTGGGGCCGCAATGCGCGCGGAAACAACAGGCCGGCATCTGGCGACGCGTTTGTCGCTGCCTTTTTCCGGCCGTTTCATATGCCCCCACAGGGCGTTTGGCGCGGCCGGTTATGGCCTGGCAAGAATATTGCTCACGCCAGCCTTGAAAAAAAACGGATGAACATCAGATTTCTCCTGCGGCAGCGGTAGGCGCGGGTCGCTAGAATGAAATTCATGGCAACAAAACCACCTTCTCCCAAAGCCGCGCCGCCTGTCACCAGGCCTGCGCGGGATGACGGCGGTTCGGTCGTGCTGGAAAGACGCACGCAAAAGACCCAGCCCCCCCAGATGTACCAGGTGGTCATGCTCAATGACGACTACACCCCCATGGAGTTCGTGATCGTGGTGCTGCAGGAGTTTTTCAGCAAGGACCGGGAGCAGGCGACCCAGATCATGCTCAAGATCCACCTCGACGGCAAAGGCGTCTGCGGCGTGTATTCGCGCGACGTGGCCGCCACCAAGGTCGAGCAGGTGCTGGATGCGGCGCTCAAGGCGGGGCACCCGCTGCAATGTGTCAGTGAACCTGTTGAATAACAGGTTTTTCGTCCCGATCTACAGTTATCCATTCCACGCAAGCACAAAGGAGTTCACATGATTGCCCAAGAACTGGAAGTCAGCTTGCACATGGCCTTTGTTGAGGCCCGCCAGCAGCGCCACGAATTCATCACCGTGGAGCATCTGCTGCTTGCACTGCTCGATAACCCCAGCGCAGCGGAAGTGCTGCGCGCCTGTTCGGCCAACATCGACGATCTGCGTTCGTCGCTGTCGAACTTCATCAAGGACAACACGCCCCAGGTGGCAGGCACCGACGAGGTGGACACGCAACCCACGCTGGGTTTCCAGCGTGTGATCCAGCGCGCCATCATGCACGTGCAGTCCACCGGCAACGGCAAGAAGGAAGTCACCGGCGCCAACGTGCTGGTGGCCATCTTCGGCGAGAAGGATTCGCACGCCGTGTACTACCTGCACCAGCAGGGCGTGACGCGCCTGGACGTGGTCAACTTCATTGCCCACGGCATCAAGAAGGGCGAGCCACCGGAACCCGCCAAGGCTGAGAACCAGGCTGAGGGCGAGGAGGGCGGGTCTGCCGAACGCAACGAGAAGGCCTCGCCGCTCGAGCAGTTCACGCAGAACCTGAACCAGGCCGCCAAGGATGGCAAGATCGATCCGCTGATCGGGCGCCACTACGAGGTGGAGCGCACCATCCAGATCCTGTGCCGCCGCCGCAAGAACAACCCGCTGCTGGTGGGCGAGGCGGGCGTGGGCAAGACCGCGATCGCCGAAGGCCTGGCCTGGCGCATCACGCAGAACGACGTGCCCGAGATCCTGGCCGAGGCCGTGGTGTACTCGCTCGACATGGGCGCGCTGCTGGCCGGCACCAAGTACCGCGGTGATTTCGAGCAGCGCCTGAAGGGCGTGCTCAAGTCGCTCAAGGACAAGCCCAACGCCATCCTGTTCATCGACGAGATCCACACCCTGATCGGTGCGGGCGCAGCCTCGGGCGGCACGCTCGATGCCTCCAACCTCTTGAAGCCGGCGCTCTCCAGCGGCCAGCTCAAGTGCATCGGCGCGACCACCTTCACCGAATACCGCGGCATCTTCGAAAAAGACGCTGCGCTCTCGCGCCGCTTCCAGAAGGTGGACGTGGTCGAGCCCACGGTGGCCGAAACCATCGACATCCTCAAGGGCCTGAAGTCGCGCTTCGAGGAGCACCACAGCGTGAAGTACGCTGCCGCTGCCCTGCAGGCCGCGGCCGAGCTCAGCGCCAAGTACATCAATGACCGCCATCTGCCCGACAAGGCGATCGACGTCATCGACGAAGCCGGTGCTGCCCAGCGCATCATGGTGCCGAGCAAGCGCAAGAAGACCATCGGCAAGGCCGAGATCGAGGAGATCGTGGCCAAGATCGCGCGCATTCCGCCGGCCAACGTCTCCAACGACGACCGCGGCAAGCTGCAGACCCTGGAGCGTGACTTGAAGAGCGTGGTGTTCGGCCAGGACAAGGCCCTGGAAGTGCTCGCCAGCTCGGTGAAGATGGCACGCTCGGGCCTGGGCAAGGGCGACAAGCCGATCGGCTCGTTCCTGTTCAGCGGCCCCACGGGCGTGGGCAAGACCGAGGCCGCCAAGCAGCTGGCCTACATCATGGGCATCGAGCTCCTGCGCTTCGACATGTCGGAGTACATGGAGCGCCATGCCGTGAGCCGCCTGATCGGTGCGCCTCCAGGCTATGTCGGGTTCGACCAGGGTGGCCTGCTGACCGAAGCCATCACCAAGAAGCCGCACGCGGTGCTGCTGCTCGACGAGATCGAGAAGGCGCACCCGGACATCTTCAATGTGCTGCTGCAGGTCATGGACCATGGCACGCTGACGGACAACAACGGCCGCAAGGCCGACTTCCGCAACGTCCTGATCATCATGACGACGAACGCCGGCGCCGAGACCATGAACAAGGCGACGATCGGCTTCACCAACCCGCGCCAGGCGGGCGACGAGATGGGCGACATCAAGCGCCTGTTCACGCCCGAGTTCCGCAACCGGCTGGATGCCATCGTCAACTTCAAGGCGCTCGACGAGCAGATCATCCTGCGCGTGGTGGACAAGTTCCTGCTGCAGCTCGAAACCCAACTGGCCGAGAAGAAGGTGGAAGTCACCTTCACCGACACGCTGCGCAAGCACCTGGCCAAGAAGGGCTTCGATCCGCTGATGGGCGCTCGCCCGATGCAGCGCCTGATCCAGGACACCATCCGCCGCGCGCTGGCCGACGAACTGCTGTTCGGCCGCCTGACCGAAGGTGGCCGCCTCACGGTGGACATCGAGATGAAGGCCGACGACAAGGGTGTGGAGCAGCCGGAAGTGCTGCTCGATATCCAGCCCCTTCCCAAGAAGGAGCGCTCGGCCAAATCGGAGCCCACCGAGCCCGAAGAAGCCACGGCGGATTGACCCACCACCGGCCCCCGCCTGACCGAAGCCCGCAGCACCCGCGCTGCGGGCTTTTTTCATGGCGCTTGCGAGCGGGCACGGCGGCGAAAAGCGCACCCGGCGCGGAGCCAGGCCGCGCCCGGTTTGCGGGGCATCGGCGCGCCCGCAACAGCACAGGCTATCACACGCTTTGTTGCATCAAAAAGAAAGGCCGATCAGTGTTTTCCTTCAGGATTGCGCCATGTTTCTTGGGTAGAGTGGCATGGAGCGCATCACATTAATCAAGGAGAAATTACATGAGCCAGAAAGTCGCGTACGTCACCGGGGGCATGGGGGGCATCGGAACGGCTATCTGCCAGCGCCTGCACAAGGAAGGCTTCAAGGTCATCGCCGGCTGCGGCCCGACCCGCGACCATGCCAAGTGGCTGGCCGAGCAAAAGGCGCTGGGCTATACGTTCCATGCGTCCGTGGGCAATGTGGGCGACTGGGACTCCACGGTCGAAGCCTTCACGAAATCCAAGGCCGAGCACGGCAGCATCGACGTGCTGGTGAACAATGCCGGCATCACGCGCGACCGCATGTTCCTCAAGATGTCCCGCGAGGACTGGGACGCCGTGATCGAGACCAACCTCAACAGCATGTTCAACGTCACCAAGCAGGTGGTGGCCGACATGGTGGAAAAGGGCTGGGGCCGCATCGTCAACATCAGCAGCGTGAACGGTGAAAAGGGCCAGGCCGGCCAGACCAACTACTCGGCCGCCAAGGCCGGCATGCACGGCTTCTCTATGGCCCTGGCACAGGAGCTGGCTACCAAGGGCGTGACGGTGAACACCGTGAGCCCGGGCTACATCGGCACCGACATGGTCAAGGCCATCCGCCCCGACGTGCTCGAAAAGATCGTCGCCACCGTTCCCGTCAAGCGCCTGGGCGAACCCAGCGAGATCGCCTCGATCATCGCCTGGCTGGCCTCGGAAGAAGGCGGCTACGCCACCGGCGCCGACTTCTCGGTCAACGGCGGCCTGCACATGGGCTGATCCATCCGCCAGCGACCGCGTTGTCGCCCGGAACGCAAAAACCCGCCTCGGCGGGTTTTTGTTTTTGCTTTCAGCGCAGCGGTTCTGGCCAGGCGCAGCAACGGAGCCAGAACCGCTTTGTTCAGGCCTCAGCCCACAAAACGCCCATTCGATCCCATGATGCCCAGATCGATGAACTTCGAACCCACAAACGGCGTACCGCCCGCGAAGTCGACCAGGAAGCCACCCATGTCGTTGTTGCGCATGCCGGCCAGTGCCGAGCGCAGCTTGGCGCGCGAGAGGTCGCGCCCGGCACGGTCCAGGCCGTCGACCAGCACACGCGCGTTGACATAGCCCTCGAAGCTGCGCGAGGAGAATTCCAGCTGGTTCACGGCGCGCATGGCGCGCTGGTAGTCGCGCACCAGGGCCACGCTGGTGCGCGTGGCATCGGGCATCACCATCGAGACGGCCAGGCCGCCGGCCTTGGCGCCCAGCTGGCGGATGTTCTCGCCGCTGAAGGCCACGCTGGTAGCGGCCAGCGGCGTGCTGGCCGAGACCTTGCGGAATTCGTTGACCAGCGCGGCGCTCACGTCGCCGGCCGTGCCCAGCAGCACGGTCATCGGCTTGGCGCCGACGGCCTGCTGCACCACCTGGGCCACCTGCTCGCCCTTGGCGTCGAGCTTGAAGGCCTTGGGCGCGGGCTGGTTGACGGCCTTGAGGGCGCTGTTCACGTCGGCCAGGAATTCACGGCCGAACACTGTGTCCTGGTAGACCACGGCCAGGTCGGTGATGCCCATCGCCACGAGCTTCTTGGCCAGGCGCTGGGCTTCGTCCGAGTAGCCGGCACGCACGTGGAAGACCGAGCGGTACTCGGCCTTGCGCAGCGAGGAGGCGCCGCTCTGGGGGGCCACATAGGGGATCTGCGCTTCGTCGACCAGCGGCATGATGCGCTGGTTGTTGGGCGTGCCCATGCACGACAGCAGGGCGGCCACATTGCCGTCGGCAATCAGCTTGCGCACGTTGTCTTCCGAGCGCGCGGGCTCGTAGCCGTCGTCCAGCGCCAGCAGGCGCAACTCCCGGCCATGCGTGCCACCGCTGCGTGCATTCGCCTGGGCGATGCCGGCGTCCAGACCCTGCTTGAGCTCCTTGCCCAGGCTGGCCAGGGGGCCCGTCAGGCCCAGCGAGCAACCGATGGTGACCGCCTTGGAGTCGATGGCGTCCTGGGGGCCTGCCCATGCCGAGGGATGGGCGAGCGAGAGGCCGGTGGCGGTAGCAAGAAGGGACTGGGTGAACTGGCGACGTTGCATGGAAGGAGCGATGGATCGAAGAAGGGGGAGGGCGCTGCCACGGGATACCGTGGTGGCCGGGGGTCCTCGGCCGCACGGATAGCGCAACCATAGGGAAAACCCTGATTCTACCGATCAATCGTGACAAACGTCAAAAAGCGTTTCATGGGAGGGGACAAGCGGCGGGTGCAGGGCGATGGGCGTGCATCGCCTGCTCGCGGGTCCGCCGGGCCTGCTCAGCGCGCGCAACGCGCCAGGTAGGCATCCTCGAAGCGCTTGAGGTCGCTGCGCTCGCCCTCCGTCAGGTCCGTGCGCGCCTTCTTGAGGTTCAGGATCCGGCGCGATTCGGCGCATTGCTGGCCACGGCGGGCCTCGTCGGCCTCCGAGGCCTGCTGGGCCACCTGCTGCTGGCGGTCTTCCTCGCGCCGCTGCCGGCGGGCATCGCGCTGCTCCCGGTGGTAGCGGGAGGAGGCCTCGCTTTCCTCCTCGCGGCAGTCGCGCTCGAATTCGCGGCGCATGCCCTCCTGCACGTCGGCCTTGATCCCCCGGGAGTAGGCCGACCGCAGGGTGTCGGTCAAGCTACGGCAGCGTTCGCTCATGTACTGCTGGTGGTCCGGGGCGGGCGAGGAAGGTACCGAGCGGCTGGGCGTGCGCTCGCTGCTGCGGTATTCGCTCGCCGTGGGGCCGGTCGATACCGAGGTGGTCTTCATGCCCTGGGGGCAGGCGCGCCACGAGGTGTAGTTGTTGCCGTTGTCGTCGCGGCAGGTGTAGCGCGTCTGGGCGCCGGCTTCGGACGGCGCCAGGCCGCCCACGGCCGCCAGCAGCAGGCCGGCGCATGCGAGGCGCAGGGAGTGCAGGGTCCGCGCCGTGTTGTTTCCCGGATGGTGGTGGTGCATCCGCATTGCTGGTCTTCCTTTCCATGGATTGAATCCCGGTTGCCGGCGAGCGATTCGCCGCCTCACCGGGGGTGGGCAATGCATGGATTGTTGTGCGCCCGGGTCGTGCAGGCGTTCTCCGCCTTGTCCACCGGGGCAGCCAGGCGCTTGACAAGGTGTCCACTGCGGCGAGGGCGATGGGCGACGGAGGCTCCGCGGGGAGGCGCGGTCACGCTGCCGACGGCATGGGCCGGCGCAAGCTGGGGGGAGAGGGGGAGGGGGGCCCGCTGACGGGGGCGAATGGGGGTGGTGCGAGCGGGCTATGAAGCCGCTGCGCAGAGGCCATCGTACTCAAGGCGGCGGCGCTCTGCGCTGAACGCAAAAAAACCCCGCTGTGGCGGGGCTTTCCTGCTGGAGTGGGTTGAACAGTAAAAAGAAGGGGCGGCCCGGGGGAAATCCCGGGGGCTGCCACACCCTCAGAAGCGGGCCGGGGCGCGCTTGCGGTCGCGTTCGTCTTCGGGCCAGGCGGACAAGATTGCGGTGGTGTTCATGTTGGAAAACTCCTGTGATGTACCAACAACGCACCCGCTTGCCACCCGGTTGACAGCGTTCCGCAAAAAAATGCAACCCAAAATCAAAAAATTTCCAGGACCAGAATGCTTCAAAAAATGTAGCATTCAATTCAAGCCAGCCAATATGTAAGTCCTGGAAACAGGGGCAATGAATTACAGGGTTTTACAACTTAGGCGCCGGCGACCGTCGAAATTTCTTCGAGCGCCGATGAAATTTCCAGCCAGCGTTCTTCGAGCTGCGCCGTCTCGTCGTGGCCGGCCTTGAGCCGGCGGCCGCATTCGGCGATCTCGGCGGGGGGCAGGGCTTCGGTGAGCTGCTGCTCCAGACCTGCCCGCTCGGACGCCAGGGCGGCCAGCCGCTTGTCGATCTGTTCGAGCTCTTTTTTCAGCGGACGGGTCTTTTCGGCCAACTGCTGGCGGCTCTGGGCATCGAGCTTGCGTTGGTCGCGGGCACCGGCGGCCGGTGCCGCTGCCTTGGCGGGGCTCGGTGCTGCGGCCGCAGGTGCCGGCGCTGGTGCCGCAACCACTGCTGCCGGGGTGACCGCGGTCGCTGCCGCCTTCATGGCGGCCGCCTCGGCCTGGCGCGAGAACTCGCGCAGGCGCTTGGCCTCGTCGAGCAGGTAGCGCTGGTAGTCGTCCAGGTCGCCGTCGAACGGGCCGACGACGCCGCGGCCCACGAGCCAGAACTCGTCGCAGACCGCGCGCAGCAGGGCCCGGTCGTGGCTGACCAGCATCACGGTGCCCTCGAACTCGTTGAGCGCCATGGACAGCGCCTCGCGCGTGGCCAGGTCCAGGTGGTTCGTGGGTTCGTCCAGCAGCAGCAGGTTGGGGCGCTGCCAGACCATCATGGCCAGCACCAGGCGGGCTTTTTCGCCACCGCTCATGGTGCCCACGGCCTGCTTGACCATGTCGCCGCTGAAGTTGAAGCTGCCCAGGAAGCTGCGCAGGTCCTGCTCGCGCGTGGACTCGCGGGCGTTGGCACCCATTTCGCGCGCCAGGCGGATCATGTGCTCCAGCGGGTTCTCGCCGGGGCGCAGCACGTCCAGCTCCTGCTGGGCGAAGTAGCCGATGGACAGGCCCTTGCCCTCGGTCACGGTGCCCGCAATGGGCGCCATCTCGCGGGCGATGGTCTTGACCAGCGTGGACTTGCCCTGGCCGTTGGCGCCCAGGATACCGATGCGCTGGCCGGCCAGCACCGACTTGCTCACGCCGGTGAGGATGGTCTTGACCTCGTCGTCGGTCGTGTAGCCGAAGGCGGCGTCGCTGATCGCCAGCATCGGGTTGGGCAGGTTGACCGGTTCCTTGAACTCGAAGGTGAAATCGGCCTCGGCCAGCAGTGGCGCAACCTTTTCCATGCGCTCCAGGGCCTTGACGCGGCTTTGCGCCTGCTTGGCCTTGCTGGCCTTGGCCTTGAAGCGGTCGATGAACTTCTGCAGGTGGGCGATCTTGTCCTGCTGCTTGGAGAACGCGGCCTGCTGCAATTCCATCTGCTGCGCGCGCAGTTCCTCGAACTTGCTGTAGTTGCCGCCAAAGCGGTTGAGCTTGGCGCTGTCGATCTGCAGGGTGACGTTGGTGACGGCGTCCAGGAATTCGCGGTCATGGCTGATCACGATCATGGTGCCGGCGTACTTCTTGAGCCAGGCTTCGAGCCAGACCAGGGCGTCGAGGTCCAAGTGGTTGGTGGGTTCGTCGAGCAGCAGCAGGTCCGACGGGCACATCAGCGCGCGCGCCAGCTGCAGGCGCATGCGCCAGCCGCCCGAGAAGCTGTTGACCGGGCGCTCAAGTTCGTGCGACTGGAACCCCAGGCCCAGGATCAGCGCCTGTGCGCGTGGCACAGCGTCGTGGTCGCCGGCGTCGGCCAGGTCGGTGTATACCTGGGCAATGGCCATGCCGTGGTCGGCGTCGTCGTGCGCGGCGTCGCTCTGGTCGAGCTGCGCCAGCTGGGTGTGCAGTTCGGCCAGGCGCGTGTCGCCGGCCAGCACGAATGCAGTGGCCGTCTCGTCGGTCTCGGGCATGTTCTGCGCGACCTGTGCCATGCGCCACTGGCGCGGGATGGAAAAGTCGCCACCATCCTCGTGCAGGCTGCCGTTGAGCAGCGCGAACAGCGTGGACTTGCCGGCGCCGTTGCGGCCCACGAGTCCGACCTTCTCGCCCGGGTTCAGGGTCACGGAAACGCTGTCCAGCAGCACCTTGGCGCCGCGCCGCAGCACGATGTTCTTCAGGTTGATCATTCAGTACTCAATCACGGCGCCCCGGCTGCATCGTGCAGCGCGAGGCCCAGGTAAACCAGGTTGGGGATCGGGTGATCCTTGAAAGGGGCAATGGGGCCGAACCCCATCTGCCGGTACAGCGCCAGCGCGCCTTGGTTGTGGCTCCAGGTGCTGATGCCGGCGCGGTCGTAACCCGCACCAGCGCATTGCTGCACCAGGGCCCGTGTCAGCTCACGGGCAATGCCCTGGCCGCGTGCGCCTTCGCGCACGTACAGCCGCTTAATCTCGGCCAGGCCCGCCACCTCTGTCGGGGCGAACGCACTGCAGGCCGTGAGCACGCCCTGCCAATAGGCCAGGACCGCACCACCGGCAGGGTGGGCATACCTGCCCGGCAAGGCCGCCATGTCCGCCCAGATGCTGCTCTGGCCGGCGTTGGCATGGTCGCGCTGCGCATATTCGAGCAGCAGTTCCTTGAAATGCCGCCAACCGTCTTCGGTCTCGACTGCGATGATCTGCAGCATGCTCGGTTTCCAGTGTCTGCGGTGGTGCCTTTCCGGGGCAGCGACACCCCTAGCAACCCGGTATTGTCGCCGATACCGGGGAAACCCTGTAGGTGTGCCTCTACGGAGCGGCCGCTGCCACCTCGTACCAGGCCCAGCCCTCGTGCTTGCCCAGCAGACGCAGGCGGGGGTTCTCGCCCAGCTCGAAGATGCCGGCGTTGCCCACCACCACCTGGGCGCCGGCCTGGGCGAAGTCGAAACGCCGCGGGTCCACCAGCACCCGCACGGTGTCGGGCGTGGGGTTCACCACCCGGTAGGCCGCCGGGGCCGGCATGGTTTCCTGCACGAAGGTCAGGTGCTGGTAGCGGTTCACCGTGTCCTGCTCCCCTGCGGGCAGGTGCATGCCACGCCAGACGCTGGGCTGGGGGTAGTAGAAGACGCCGTTCACCATGGGCACGCCGGCGGCCGCCAGGGCCATGGCATTGGAGGTGCTGGGCAGCAGGGCCAGCACGCGCCGGGGCGTGGCCTTGCCGTCGGCCCCGGCCGGGCCCGTGACATAGCGCTGCACGGTCTCGTTGAGCGCCACATGGGAGGGTGCCAGGGCCACGGGGTTGAAGTCGACCGTGGCGGCCACGTACACCACGGCGGTGAGGGCGATGGAATGCGCCACCTTGCCCTGCACTAGCCAGTAGGCCATGAGCCCGACGGCCACCGCCATGCTGGCCAGCAGGGTGGCGCTCAGGCCGGGGTGGAAGTCCTCGGGGATGCCCGCCATGGCCAGCGCGGCCACCGCGGCGCTGAGCAGGCCCAGCACCACGGGCGCGGTGCGCCGTGGTGCCGCTGCCGGCGCGGGCAGGCAGGCCAACACCAGCAGGCAGGCCAGGCCCAACGCCAGGTCGATGCGCGACGACGACACGTAGTGCCAGAACATCGCCTTGGACAGGGCCAGCGGTATGCCCCAGACGCCGAACACCACCGTGAACACCGTGAACAGCGCGCAGGCCGCCACCACCCAGCGGTGGGGGCCCCGGCTGCGCGCCTGCTGCAGGCACAGGAACCAGATGGCCAGCAGCAGCAGCAGGTACGAGCCGAACTCGCTCTCGTTGAAGACGCTGTTTTGCAGGTTGGACAGCGTATCGGCATTGCCGAAGCCGCGCAGCAGCACCAGGATGGACAGGTCGCCGCCGCGCAGCGCAGCACGCTGGCCCGGATAGACCGTGTTGCGCATGGCCGAGATGGCCTCGCGGGCATCGTGCCACCAGAAGTAGAGCAGGGCCGCCATGACCGCCACGGCCAGTGCAAAGGCCAGCGGCGTGAGGCGTCCCCAGGCGATCTGGCGGCGGTTGTCGGCCAGCCAGGCCGCGAGCACCAGCGCGTACAGCGTGGCCACGGTGATCTGCCAGGGCGGGTAGAGCACCAGCGCGAATCCGGCCAGGAACCAGCCCAGCGCCAGGGCCAGCCCCCACAGGCGGGGGCCCGCCCTGTGGCGCAGCATGAGCAGGGTGGCGGCCAGTGCCCCCGAGGGGAAGAACACCACGTACAGCGGCCAGTGGGACCAGCCGGCCGCGTAGGGCGCCACGCAGAACACGGCCGACAGCGCCAGGTTGCGGCCCGGGCGCCCGGGTGCCAGCACCTCGAGCAGCCACCACAGCGCCAGCAGGCAGGCGAAGAACGGGAAGTACCAGTACCAGGCCAGGGCCTTGTCCAGCGGCAGGGCGAAGAAGCCCCAGGTCGCCGGGCGTGCGAGGGCCGAGACATGCCATACGGGCACGCCCGTCATGCCGATGACCATCATGTTCTGGCCATCCAGGCCCAGATGGCGGTTGATGACGGGAAACGGCGGCTCGTGGTTGGCCTGGGCGAGGGCGCTGGCGGTGACCACCATCCAGTCGTCGGAACGCACGCCGCGCGGCTGGCCCGCCACATGGGTCATGGCACTGTCCGGCGACAGGAAGGGGTGCGGGCCCTGGTCCGTGCGGCCCAGCAGCAACTCCAGCGACGAACCCGTGGCCCCGATGCCCA
The DNA here is from genome assembly GCF_000276605.1 of Acidovorax sp. CF316. Lineage (GTDB taxonomy): Bacteria > Pseudomonadota > Gammaproteobacteria > Burkholderiales > Burkholderiaceae_C > Acidovorax. The sequence goes on from NZ_AKJX01000117.1 coordinate 45,126, forward strand.
CCAGCACCAGGAAGATGCCCGCGATGCCGCCAGCCACCGCCCGGCGGTGGCCACCGACCCAGGTGCCCAGGCGCGCCTGCAGGCCCCCGGAGCCGGGGAGCAGCAGCAGCGCAATGGCGCCGGCCACGGCGGCGGCGATCACCCAGTGCCGCCCGGGGGTATCGGGGCCCTGGACCTTGCCAGCGGCGGGAGAGGAGGCCTGGACGTCGAAGCGCCCACCATCCTCGAAGCGGGCGATCACCGAGACCGGCTGCTCGCCGCCCGCAAGGTAGCGCGGGTAGCGCAGCTCGAGCGTGAATTCGAGAGCGATGCGGTCGCCGTCCTGGAAATGGACCCCGACGGACGGGCGGGTCTTGCGCTCGGGCACGGCGATGCGCTTTTCGGCATCACCGACGCGCACCAGGAAGTCCTTGGGCAGGCGCTGGTTCTGCGAGTCATAGCACCAGCCGGTGATGCGCACCATGCTCTTGGTGGCGTCGTATTCCACCGTGTCGATGAAGCCGTAGGTGCCGGGCGGCAGGGGTTGCTGTGCCCATGCCCCCAGCGGCAGCAACAGTGCCAGGGTGACAGCCAGGAGCATGCCCCAGGCGCTCGCCAGCCATCCCCCGGCCCCTGCGGCGCCGGACTTGGGCCGCTGGCGAAGGGCCGCGCTCATCGGGATGCCGCCACCGTCACCACGATGCCCGACATGATCAGGGCCGTGCCGACGAAATACCCCGGCGCGAAACGTTCGCCAAAGAAGAAGCGGCTGGCCAGCGGCACGACGATGAAGGCCAGCGCCATGAAGGGATAGACCTTGCCCAGCTCGGCCTTGCGAAGGATCAGAACCCAGCCGATGGAGGTGATTCCGTACAGCACCATGGTGGCAAAGAACACGGCCAGGGTCTCGATGGCGAAGAAGCTGCCGGTCTTGTTCATGGAATTGGCGCTGACCTTGAACAGGATCTGGCCGATGGCAATGCCCATCACGCAAAGGATGGTCAGAAGATAGACGTACATGGATCGGGATCTCGGGTGGGGAGGATCGGGCAGGGGCCCGGCGATGTTAAAGGAGGCGCAGGGCGTAGCGCTCGGACAGGGTCGTGGCCATGGTGTAGATCGAGACCAGGGCGAAGGTGGCCGTGAGCACGTTGGCCACGGTCCGGTGGGTGGGCGAGGCCGCCTGGCCCATGGGGCCCAGCGCCGTAGCGGCCAGCACGGCGGGCACGATGAAGTAGCGGCCCTGGACGCCGCTGATGATGGCCACCGGGTGGTCGTTCCAGCTGATGGCCAGGGCCAGGAAGACCAGGACGCCACTGGCCAGCGCCACGAACAGGAGCAGCGCACGGGCAGCTGCATCGCGCCGCAGCCAGCGCGTCGACCCGACGGTAGCGGCCAGCGCAACCGCCAGGCCATACCAGACGGCTTCCATCGCATCCTTGGTGATGGAAGCATCGAGCCAGCCCATCATGCCGACGAAGGAATAAGCGTAGAAGTACCCGGTCTCGCCGTCCAGCAGCGTACCGAGGACGAGGCGGGCGAACCCGAGTGGATCCTGCAGGTAGATCGCCAGGATCTCGAGGGTCGCATGGTTGCGCACCAGGCGCGCGTCCGCCGTGGTGGCAATGCCGTAGAGCGTCCAGCCGCCACAGGCCACGCACAGCGCGATCCAGGCCAGCAGGTGCGCGGCCGAAAACCTGCGCACCAGCAGCCACAGGGGCAGCAGCAGCAAGGGGGCCAGATTGACGCGGGAAGTCACAAGCAGGAAGGTGCAGGCATAGAGCGCACACTCCTGCAGCAGGTTCGCGTCGCTGCGCGGGGCCATGCAGCGCACCGAGAACAGCGCGGCCAGCAGCAGCGCTGCGGCGATGCTCAGCCCGTCGATGGTGGGCGAGATGATCTGGAACATGGCCATGGGCATCAGCACCAGCACCCGCACCAGCAGGTTGGGCGTGAACAGCCGCCAGGCCCAGGCGGTCAGGCCCAGCGCGGTGGCTGCCACCAGCAGGCGCGTCAGCTCGTAGCTTGCGCGCATCGACAGGTCGAGGGCGCGCGCGGTGCGCAGGCCCAGCGCGTGGGGCAGGTAGATGAAGGGCGCGTAGTAGCCGGTGCCCACGGCGTTGACGAACTGGTCCTTGTGCGCCCAGTGCTCGCCGGAGGCCTGGGCCATGAGCGCGCTGGCCGAAGCGGTGGGGTCGCGCTCGGAGCCGGAGATCGTCCGCATGCGCAACGTGAACGCCATGAAGTTGCGGTCCACGTAGCCGCCCTGGTTGCCGGCTTCGTCCGGCTCATCCTTGCGCAGGGTCCACTGGCCGTGGGCGATCATGTCGGCACGCAGCAGGTGCACATTCTCATCGGGCGACTGGAAGGCCGGTACCAGCCGCATCAGGCACCATGCCACCACGAGCGCGAGCAGCAAGCCGCCCGCCAGCACAGGCAGGCCTGCCGTGTGCAGGTCGAGGCGGGGTTTCAGGTGGCGCGCCCCGGTGCGCGCGGCGGTGGCCGTAACGGAAGCACCCATCCCTCTCAGCCGTTCTTGCCGAGATCGATCTTCCTGTGCAGCACCTTGTGCAGCGGCCTTTGGGGCACCGAGGCGATGTCATGGCCGATGAAGGCCAGCAGCAGTTGCAGACCGGCGATGACAGGCAGGGCGGCGAGCATCACGGTGCCGGCCGACGAGTAGGCCTGGTGGGTGCTGGAGCTGATCCAGTGCAACAGGCCAAAGCAGGTGCCAAAGCCCAGCATCAGCAGCCCCAGCGGCAGCTCGATGGAGGCCAGCGACATGTCGCGCAGGTAGTAGTTGTAGAAGATGCGCTTGCTGAAGTTGCGCAGGTGCTTGACCGTGAACTCGGGCAGGATCTTGCTGATCTTGAGGTTGCTTTCCTCGTCGGCGTAGTGGGCGTTCATGGGCACGTCCACCACCACCGCGCGCAGGGTGTTCAGGCGAAACAGCATGTCCGTCTCGAAGAAGTACCTGCGGCTGATCTTGTCGAACGGCAAATGGCTGGCCACGCGCGCATGGATGGCGGTGTAGCCGTTGGTCGGGTCGAACACCTGCCAGTAGCCCGACGAGATCTTGGTCAAAAAAGACAGGGCCGCATTGCCGAAGATGCGCATGCGCGGCATCTGGTGGATCTCTTCGAGGTCGAAGAAGCGGTTGCCCTTGGTGTAGTCGGCTTCGCCGCTCAGGATGGGGGCGATGAAGCCGGGCAAAAGGCGCGGGTCCATCTGGCCGTCGCCGTCGACCTTGACGATGACGTCGTAGCCGGCCTCGATGGCACGGCGGTAGCCGTGCATCACGGCCCCGCCCACACCCAGGTTCTCGGGGTTGAAGACCACCTGCACACGCGGATCGGTGCAGTGCTGCTGGATGAAGGCGCCGGAGTTCACCGGGCACTTGTCGTCCACCGCGAAGATGCCCTGCACCTCGGGGCCGATGCGCTCGATGACGCCCAGCACATGGGCGGTGACCTTGTAGCAGGGAATGACCACGGCGACACGCGCGGGCGCCGGGGAAACCGAGAGTGCCAGCGGGACCGTGGTCGCCAGGGGGGAGGAGATGCCGTTCATGCCTTGACCAGTGCCTCCCGCGTGATGAGCAGCACCTGGTCTTCACCGGCGCTGGTATCGATCCAGTACACCGGCAGGCGCGGGAAGGCGGCTTCGAAGTGCGCGCGCTCGTTGCCGATCTCCAGCAGCAGCACGGCGTTCTCGCTCATGCGCGCGGGCGCGTCCTGGAGCAGCTGGCGGATGAAGTCCATGCCATCGCTGCCACCGGCCAGGGCCAGCTCGGGCTCGGCCCGGTACTCGGCCGGCAACTGCGCCATGCTGCTGGCGTTGACATAGGGGGGATTGCACAGGATCAGGTCCCAGGGGCCGGGCAGGGCCGCGAGGCCGTCCGACAGCTGCAGCGTGATGCGCTCCGAAAGGCCATGGCGATCCACGTTGATGCGGGCCACCTCCAGGGCATCGGGCGAGATGTCGGCGCCGGTCACGGTTATCTCGGGCCAGGCCATGGCTGCCAGCACGGCCAGGCTGCCGTTGCCGGTGCACAGGTCCAGCACCCGCTGCGTGTGTTCGCCCAGGAATTCGTCCACGCTGCCGTCGGCCAGCAGCTCGGCGATGAAGCTGCGCGGCACGATGGCGCGCTCGTCCACATAGAAGGACACACCCTGCAGCCAGGCCTCGCGCGTGAGGTAGGCCGCGGGTTTGCGGGTGGCGATGCGCTCCTGCAGCAGGGCCTGCACCTGTGCCAGCTGCTCGGCCGTGACGTCCTGGGCACCCACCGCGTCGGCGTCGTCCGAGAGGTCGCTGTCCAGCGGCAGGCCCAGGCGCCACAGCACCAGCCAGGCGGCTTCGTCGTGCGCGTTGGCGGTACCGTGGCCGAATGAAAGGCCCGCCGAGGCGAGCAGGGCGGCTGCGGACTGCACCACGGCACCCACGGTGCCTCCGGTCAGCGCCGCGCTCATGCGCTCACCGCCGCAGCCGCCAGGGCCTGGGCATGCAGGTTGTCGAGGGTGCGGCGGTAGATGTGGGTGAGCGGCTCGATGTCGGCCACCACGATGTGTTCGTCGATCTTGTGGATGCTGGCGTTCGGTGGCCCCAGTTCGATCACCTGGGGGCAGACCTGGGCGATGAAGCGCCCGTCGCTGGTGCCGCCCGTGGTGGATAGCTCGGTGGTGATGCCGGTTTCGGCCAGGATGGCCTGCTGCACGGCCGTGACCAGTTCGCCCGGCGTGGTCAGGAAGGGCTGGCCGCCCAGGGTCCAGCGCAGTTCATAGTCCAGGCCATGGGCGTCGAGCACCGCATGCACGCGCTGCTTGAGGCCCTCGGCCGTGGATTCGGTGGAGAAGCGGAAGTTGAAGTCCCATACCACCTCGCCGGGGATGATGTTGGTGGCGCCCGTGCCGCCGTGCACGTTGCTGACCTGCCAGCTGGTGGGCGGGAAGAAATCGTTGCCCCGGTCCCATTCGGTCGCGGCCAGTTCGGCCAGCGCCGGCAGGGCCTGGTGGATGGGGTTGCGCGCCAGTTGCGGGTAGGCGATGTGGCCCTGGATGCCGCGCACCGAGAGCTTGCCCGAGAGCGTGCCGCGCCGGCCGTTCTTGATCATGTCGCCGGTGCGCTCGACCGAGGTGGGCTCGCCCACGATGCAGTAGTCCAGGCGCTCGCCGCGCGCGCTGAGCTGCTCGACCACGACCTTGGTGCCATCCACCGACGGACCTTCCTCGTCGCTGGTCAGCAGCAGGGCCAGGGTGACCGCGGGATCGGGGGTCGCGGCCAGGAAGTCCTCCACAGCCACCAGGAAAGCGGCGATCGAGGTCTTCATGTCGCTGGCGCCGCGGCCAAAGAGCTTGCCGTCGCGGTGCGTGGGCACGAAGGGGTCGCTGCTCCACTGGTCCAGCGGACCGGTGGGCACCACGTCGGTGTGGCCGGCAAACACCAGGGTCTTGGCCGCTGCACCACCCGCTCCCGGGCGCCGCGCCCACAGGTTGCTCACGCGGAAGTTGTCGGGGCCGCTGTCGATGCGCTCGCACACGAAACCCAGGGGGACGAGCCGTGCTGCCAGCACCTCCAGGCAACCCGCGTCGTCGGGGGTGATGGAGGGCAGGGAGATCAGCTGTTCGGCCAGGTGCAGGGTACGGGACATCGCAGGAAGAAAAAACAAGGACAAAAAAAACAGGGGAAAAGGGGGAGCGCCGCGCGCTCTTGCCTCAGGCGGCCGGCTTCACGTCGAGCACGATCTCGGTGAACGAAGGCATGTCGTCGGGCGTGTCGCGCGACTCCTTCTGCGCCTTGGCGGTGTTGGCGGCCAGGGAGAAGTCGTTCTGCAGGCGCCACATCAGGTTGGTGGGCGAATCGGCGAAGGCCATGCCTTCCTTCTTGTCGATGCGCTTGTCGATGATCAGGCGCGCCAGATCCTCCTCGAAGGTCTGCGAGCCCTCGGCCATGGATTTTTCCATGGCTTCCTTCACGCCACCGAAGTCGCCCTTTTCGATCAGGTCGGACACCAGCTTGGTGTTGAGCATGACCTCCACGGCCGGCACGCGGCCCCCGTCCAGGGTGCGCACCAGGCGCTGCGAGATCACGGCCTTGAGCGCCGAGGCCAGGTCGCCGAGCATGGTCGGGCGCACTTCCACGGGGTAGAAGGACAGGATGCGGTTGAGCGCGTGGTAGCTGTTGTTGCCGTGCAGCGTGGCCAGGCACAAGTGGCCCGACTGCGCATAGGCAATGGCCGCGGACATGGTCTCGCGGTCGCGGATTTCGCCGATCAGGATCACGTCGGGTGCCTGGCGCAGCGCGTTCTTCAGCGCCGTCTGCAGCGACTGGGTGTCGCTGCCGATCTCACGCTGGTTGACGATGGATTTCTTGTTGCGGAACTGGTACTCGACCGGGTCCTCGATGGTGAGGATGTGGCCGGTGAGCACTTCGTTGCGGCTGTCGATCATGGACGCCAGCGAGGTGCTCTTGCCCGAGCCCGTGGCACCCACCATGAGGATCAGACCGCGCTTTTCCATGATCAGCTCGGGCAGCACGGAGGGCAGTCCCAGCGAGTTGATCTCGGGGATCTGCTGCGAGATGAAGCGGATCACCACCGCATAGCTGCCGCGCTGGCGCATGGCGCTGATACGAAAGCGCCCCACGCCCGAGAGCGGCACACCCATGTTGAGTTCGCCGGTTTCCTCCAGCTCCTCGATGCGGTCGGGCGGAACGATCTCGGACAACAGGTTGCGCGGCGCATCCGGTGGCAGGATCTGGTTGTTGATCGGCACGCACTCGCCGTTGATCTTGATCAGCGCCGGGGCATTGGCCGACAGGTAGACGTCCGATGCCTTCTTTTCGCTCATCAGGCGAAGAATCCGCTCCATCGTGCTCATGGTGTTTCCCCTCTTGTTCGTTGGTGGGCCGGCGCTGGCCGCGTGTGCGTGCTTATCGGTGGCCGCAGGACTCGATCAGTCGCGCAGCAGGTCGTTGATGCTGGTCTTGGAGCGGGTCTGCGCGTCCACCTGCTTGACGATGATGGCAGCATACATGCTGTAGGGCGCGCCATTGGCCGCCGTCTTGGGCAGGTTGCCGCTGACCACCACCGAGCCAGAGGGCACGCGGCCATAGCTGATCTCGCCCGTGGCACGGTTGAAGATGGGGGTGCTCTGGCCCAGGTACACACCCATGCCCAGCACCGAGTGCTCTTCGACGACCACGCCTTCGACCACTTCGGAGCGCGCGCCGATGAAGCAGTTGTCCTCGATGATGGTGGGACCGGCCTGCAGCGGCTCCAGCACGCCGCCGATGCCCACGCCACCCGACAGGTGCACGTTGGCGCCGATCTGGGCGCACGAGCCCACGGTGGCCCAGGTGTCGACCATGGTGCCTTCGCCCACGTAGGCGCCGATGTTCACGTACGAGGGCATCAGGATCGCGCCCTTGGCGATGAAGCTGCCGCGGCGGGCCACGGCCGGAGGCACCACGCGCACGCCGGTGGCCTTCATCTCTTCTTCGTTCAGGTGGGCGAACTTGGTCTGCACCTTGTCATAGAAGCCCAGGTCGCCGGCTTTGACGACTTCGTTGTCCTTGAGGCGGAACGACAGCAGCACGGCCTTCTTGATCCACTGGTGCACCGTCCACTGGCCCACGCCCTGGCGGGTGGCCACGCGCAGCGAGCCATTGTTGAGTTCGGCGATCACGTGCTCGACGGCATCGGCCACTTCCTTGGGGGCGGCTGCGGGCGAGATGGTGGCGCGGTTTTCCCACGCGGCGTCGATGATGTTCTGGAGTTGTTGGGTCATGGATGTCAGACAGTACGGGATTGGATGAATTGGACGATGCGCATTGCGGCCTCCACGCATTCTTCGGCCTCGGCCACCAGGGCCATGCGCACGCGCTGGGCGCCGGGATTGAAGCCACCGGACTCGCGGGCCAGGTAGCTGCCCGGCAGCACGGTGACATTGTATTGAGCCAGAAGCTCGCGGGCGAACTCGGCGTCGGTCATTCGCAGGGCGTCGGGCACCTTGGCCCACAGGTAGAAGCCCGCGTCGGGCAGCGCCACGTCCATCACGCCCGCCAGCAGCGGCGTGACCTGGGCGAACTTCTTGCGGTAGAGGGCGCGGTTTTCGGTCACATGCTGCTCGTCGCCCCAGGCGGCGATGCTGGCGGCCTGCACCACCGGGCTCATGGCGCTTCCATGGTAGGTGCGGTACAGAAGGAAGGCCTTGATCAACGCTGCATCGCCGGCCACGAAGCCGCTGCGCAGCCCGGGCACGTTGCTGCGCTTGGACAGGCTGGTGAAGGAGATCAGGTTCTGGAAATCCTTGCGCCCGGCCTGGATGGCGGCCTGCAGGCCGCTCAGTGGCGGCTCGTCGCGGAAATAGATCTCGCTGTAGCACTCGTCCGAGGCAATGGTGAAGCCATGGCGGTCGCTCAAGGCGAAGAGCTTTTGCCATTCGTTGAGCGGCATCACGGCGCCCGTGGGGTTGCCCGGCGAGCACACGAAGAGCAGCTGCGTGCGTTTCCAGACCTCGGCCGGCACGCTGTCCCAGTCCACGGCGAAGTTGCGCGCCGGGTCGCTCGGGGCGTAGTAGGGTGTGGCGCCCGAGAGCAGGGCCGCGCCTTCATAGATCTGGTAGAAGGGATTGGGGCAGACCACCACCGGGTCGGGCTGGGTCGGGTCGACGACGGTCTGGGCAAAGGCGAACAGCGCCTCGCGCGAGCCGTTGATGGGCAGCACCTGGCTGCCCGCGTCCAGCGTCAGCGCGTAGCGCTTGTGCAGCCAGGCGGTGAAGGCCTCGCGCAGGCGCGGCTCGCCGGCCGTGGCCGGGTAGCTCGCCAGGCCATTGAGGTTGTTACTGAGTGCGTCCTTGATGAACTGCGGCGTTGGATGGCGCGGCTCCCCCATGCCCAGGCTGATGGGGGAATACTGGGCCGGAGGCACCACTGCGGCAAAGAGCTTTCGCAGCCGCTCGAACGGGTAGGGCTGCAGGTGGGAGAGCAGGGGGTTCATGGGCCATCATTATGGGTGATGCCGTACCCGCCGCCTCACGGGCTGCCGACCGCTCGCACCGCTGATGTGCCCCGGGGCACATCCCCTATCGCAAACCCTTGGGTGGCGCTGCTTGTCAATCCGGCGTAAGGCCCATGCCTAGTATGGTTGCGAAGCCCCGGAGCGCGATCACGGTCCGGGATCACAACGATATCGGAGACAACATGGCAGGATTCCTTCCATTGCGGCCTGGCCTGTGGTGGATGCGCCGGCTGCACCTTCCGGGCAAGCTGGCCACGCTGGCGGTGCTCATCGCCTGCACGCTGGCCGCCGCCTTGCTGGGTGCCCCCTGGTGGGTCGACCTGGCGGGCGGCGTGGTGGTGCTGTACGCGCTGCTGGCGCTGTACCTGAGCCTGGTGGACGACATGGCGGCCCTGTCCGCGGCCATGGCGCGCATCACCGATGGCGACCTGTGCGTGCATGCCGCCACGGGCGGCACCGACGAGATGGCGCAGATGGCCCGGGCACTCGACGCCATGGTGCTGCGGCTGTCCGCCATGGTGGCCGACATCCGCAGCAACGCCGCGCTGGTGGCCCATGCCGGCCAGAGCCTGGCCCATGGCAACCGCGAACTGGCCGACCGCACCGAGCAGCAGGCCGCCAACCTCGAGCAGACGGCGGCCAGCGTGGAGCAGCTCTCGTCCACGGTGCAGAACAACGCCCAGACGGCGCAGGGCGCGGACCAGCGTGCCGGCCAGATGCGCCAAGCCGCCGACACCGGGGCCGAGGCCATGGGCCGCGCCGTGCAGTCGGTGCAGGCCATCCAGCAGGGCGCGCGCCGCATGACGGAGATCATCGGCACCATCGACGCCATCGCCTTCCAGACCAACATCCTGGCGCTCAACGCGGCGGTGGAGGCGGCCCGGGCCGGCGAGCAGGGCCGTGGCTTTGCCGTGGTGGCCTCCGAAGTGCGCACGCTGGCCCAGCGCTCGGCCACGGCCGCACGCGAGATCCGCGAGCTGATCAACGACTCGGTCACGCAGGTGGAGTCGAGCGCCGGCCTGATCCGCACCGCGGGCCAGGGCATTACCGAGATGGCCGGCGGCATGCGCAGCGTGGCGGCCAGCATGTCCGAGATCTCGAGCTCCAGCGCCGAGCAGAGCACGGGCCTGCGCGAGATCAGCAGCGCCGTGCAGCAGCTCGACCAGATCACCCAGCGCAATGCGCAGATGGTCAGCCAGGCCGTGGGCCAGGCCGAGGCGCTGGAGAGCCGCGCCTCCACGCTGTCGCGTGCGGTATCGGCGTTTCGCCTGCAGCAGGGCACGGCCGAGGAGGCCGTGGCTCTGGTCAAGCGTGCGGCCGCCTTGCACAAGGGCAGTTCGCGGGAGCAGTTCCTGCCGCGCATCACCGACAAGAGCCAGCCCTTCAACGACCGGGACATGTACGTCTTCGTGCTCGATGCCGGAGGCACCTACCGGGCCTTTGGCGGTAACCCGGCCAAGGTGGGCACCCGGGTGCAGGACATCCCCGGCATTGACGGAAACCGGTTGATGGCGGAAATCTCGGCCCAGGCCGACATCGGGCCGGGCTGGGTGGAGTACGACATCACCAACCCGGCCACCGGCGCGGTGCAGACCAAGATGTCCTTCGTCGAGCGGGTGGGCGACCTGTACCTGGGCTGCGGGGTCTACAAAGCGCTGGCCGCGAAGTGAAGTCGCCTTGAAGGGGCGGCGCTCAGCGCTGCGTTCCCGCGCGCTGTTCCCGGGCGCGGGCCATGGCTGCCGCAATGGCCGCCTTGCGGGCATCTGCTCCACTGGAGGAGGGGGGTGCCGCTGGGTCGGCTGTTCCGGCGGGCTCGTCCTCGTCCAGCTCGGGCGAACCCGATGCCGCCCTTGCCTTGTGGGCTGCATAGCGCCCGCGCGCATGGTCTGCCAGCACCGGGCTCCAGGCGGCCCAGCCCGTGGCCTGGCCACTCACGGTTTCCAGGCGGATGCAGTCCACGGGACATACCGGAATGCACAGTTCGCAGCCCGTGCAGTGCGGCTCGATGACGGTGTGCATGCGCTTGTTGGCGCCCACGATGGCATCGGTGGGGCAGGCCTTGATGCACAGCGTGCAGCCAATGCACCAGTTCTCGTCGATGACGGCCAGGGTGCGCGGCGCCTCCAGGCCGTGTTCGGCGCTCAGCGGCAGCTGCGGCTGGCCGGTGAGGGCCGCCAGCCGGGCCACCCCTTCGGCGCCGCCGGGCGGGCACTGGTTGATGGGCACCGCCTCGAAGGCGATGGCCTGCGCATAGGCCGCACAGTCCGGGTAGCCGCAGCGGGTGCACTGCGTCTGCGGCAGGGCCGCGTCGATGCGGGCCGCCAGCGCATGCGCGGCCGGCCCTGCAGGTGGTGAAGGGGTGGGTGTGCGAGCGTGCGGCTGCGCAGTCAAGCCTTGCGTGCCGCGGTGGTGCGGCGGGCGCGCGAAGCAGGGGCCGCCGTGACTGCTGCCTTGGCCACGGGGGCTTCGGGCTCGGGGGCTGCTGCGGCTCCGGTGGCTGGCCTGGCCTTGGCGGCAGGCTTTGCGGCGGCCTTGGCAGGTGCCTTTTTCGCCACGGCCTTGCGCGGTGGCGCAGGCGGGTTGTCGTCGGGCATCTCGGTCACGGCAGCGGGGCGGGGCGCCTTTTTCTGCGGGACTTCGTGCGAGAGGATGAACTTGCGCACCTCGGGGTACACGATGTCGCGCCAGCGCCGGCCGCTGAAGATGCCGTAGTGCCCGGCGCCCTTGGCTTCCAGGTGGCGCTGCTCCTTGCGCACGATGCCGGTGCACAGGTCGTGGGCGGCTTCGGTCTGGCCCGAGCCGGAGATGTCGTCCAGCTCGCCTTCCACCGTGAACAGGGCGGTGGTGGTGATGTCCTGCGGGCGCACGCGCTCGACCTTGCCTTCGGGCGAACGCACGTCCCAGGTGCCGTTCACCAGCTTGTATTCCTGGAACACGGTCTCGATGGTTTCGAGGTAGTAGTCGGCGTCCATGTCGAGCACGGCGTTGTACTCGTCGTAGAACTTGCGGTGCGCTTCGGCACTGGCGTCGTCGCCCTTGATCAGGTCCTTGAAGTAGTCGTAGTGGCTGGACGCATGGCGGTCGGGGTTCATGGCCACGAAGCCCGTGTACTGCAGGAAGCCCGGGTAGACGCGGCGACCGGCGCCGGGGAAGTTGTCGGGCACGCGGTAGATCACGTTGTTCTCGAACCACTCGTAGCTGCGGTTCGTGGCCAGGTTGTTCACCGCCGTGGGCGACTTGCGCGCATCGATGGGGCCGCCCATCATGGTCATGGTCAACGGCGTCTTCTCGCCGCGGCTGGCCATCAGCGACACGGCCGCCAGCACTGGCACCGTGGGCTGGCAGACGCTGATGACGTGGCAGTTGCCGTAGGTGGCCTGCAGGTGGCGGATGAACTCCTGCACGTAGTTCACGTAGTCGTCCAGGTGGAACTCACCCTCGGACAGGGGCACCAGGCGTGCGTTCTTCCAGTCGGTGATGTAGACCTTGTGGTCCTTGAGCAGGGTGCGCACCGTGTCGCGCAGCAGGGTGGCGTAGTGGCCCGACAGCGGGGCGACCACCAGCACCACGGGCTGGGCCTTGATGCGCACCAGGGTGTCGGTGTCGTCCGAAAAGCGCTTGAAGCGGCGCAGCTCGCAAAACGGCTTGTCCAGTTCCACGTTTTCGTGCACCGCCACGCCCACGCCATCCACATCCACGGTGTGGATGTCGAACACCGGCTTTTCATAGTCCTTGCCCAGGCGGTACAGCAGATCGTAGCCCGCCGACATGCGCTGCGCGAACGCCGTCTGGCTCAGGGGAGACATGGGGTTGCTGAAGAGCTTGGCCGCGGCTTGCGCAAAGTCGGTGACCGGCTCCATCAGGGAGCGCTGGGTTTCGTAGATCTGGTAGAGCATGGGGGGCGAAACTCCGTTATGTTGCAGTGCAATATAGCAGCACTTGGTTACCTCTGCATGCGGGAAAACCACCTAGGCCCAGTCGCCTTGGTGACAGCGCTGTCCGTGCCGGTGAAAACGGCTACGGATGCCTTGCGGTGAAAAGCATCGCTGCTATGATTTTTTCAGCAAAACCCTGCTGGCAGCCGGGCGCGCTGGCTGGCGGGGCCGCCGGTCAGCCGTTGTCCGCCAGCCAGGCCTCGAACGCCTCGCGCGCCACGTTGCGCAGCGCGGGGCGGAACTGGGTGCGGTTGGAAAGGTACAGGCAGTGCCGTATCACGGTGTAGGGGTTGAAGCTGCCCTGCGGGTTCTGCTCCTCGAAGTGCTGCTTGTAGCGCTTGACGGTGCCCACCGTCTCCCGCATCAGGGTGTTGAAGCGCGCGCGCGTGATGCCAGGCGACCAGGCCTGGATGTCGTCCACGAAGCCGTCCACCTTGGAGGGATCGAACTCGAAGTCCTTGAAGAAGTGCGTGGCGATCTTGAGGAAGGTGAAGGCGTTGAGCTCGCTGCCCAGGGCGGAGGGCTTGGGCGTTGCCAAGGCGCCATCCTGCTCCTCCACGTCGGCCTCCGCCGTCTCGTCGGGGGCCTGCAGCAGTGCGGCGGCCGTCTCGTCGCGGATCTGGCGGAACTCGCGGTCGGCCAGCTCGAACAGGGCCGACAGCACGTTGATGCGCCGCTTGAGCTGGCCGGGAATCGACTTCTTGTACTTGATCTTGTGGTCCAGCACGCTCCAGGAGTCCTGGATGATGGTGCGCACCTGCAGCTCGAAGGGCTGGTCGGCGTGCGCGACAAGCGCCGGCAGGGCGCGCGGGCCGGCCCGCAGGTCCAGGTGCAGGCCCTTGTAGCCGAAGGAGGCCTCGGTGCTTTCCACCGCCGAGGCCTTGTCGGTCACGTCGATCACCGCAAAGTGCTGGCGCACGATCTGCGCCACCTTTTCCAGCTCGTCCTCGTACAGGCAGACCACGCGCACACCGACCAGGTCGGTGATCCAATTCTGGATCTCATAGGGCGTGTTGCTCTCTTCCAGGCCGGGCCGGTACTTGCGCGCGAACTTGCGGATGCACTCGTCCGCGTCCTTCACGCGCCCCTCCACCTTGGAGACATCGACGCTGCGGGCGTCGTCCACCACGGCGGCAATGGCGGCCGTGAAGGCCGCACAGGCATCCTCCAGTGCGGGGCGGTGGGATGCGTAGAACGCGCGGAACCGGGACTCTTCCCGTTCGAAATCAAGCGATGCCATGGATGGGTCTGCAAAGGGACGGCTTGCGGCGGATGGCCGCGGCCAGGAACAGCCGGAAGTGCGAAAGATTTGCCATGCGAACGATACCCCCATTCTGGGCGCCCGGCATGTCAGCGGATGCCGCGCAGGCGGAACAAATTCACACGGATCCTGCCGGCGCTGCGCATCGGGTGACCTCGCTTGGCAGGTCCCCCTGAAACCTGATAATGGGCAGGCACGTCACCTGTGTCCCGCTGGGGCACAGCCGCTGCTGCCTGTCCCATGCGATGACACCAGAACAACACCAGGTCCCCGCATTCACGGAGTCCGAGACTCTCCAGGACGCACCGTCCAGCCAGCGCTGGCTGGTGGCGGTGGTGCCGCCGCTGATGGCCCTGATGATGCTCGGGGTGACGGGCCTGTACTGGTACCGGGCCCAGAGCGAGTCGGTCGACAAGCAGCTGCGCAATTTCCATGCGGCGGCCGAGCAGATCGCCTACAACCTGCGTGACCGCATGTCCACCTACGAGGTCATGCTGCGGGGCGTGCAGGGCTACGTGGATGGGTCCGAGCGCATCGAGCGGGGTGAGTTCCAGGCGTACGTCGATGCGCTGCAGATGCAGCAGACGCGGCCCGGCCTGCAGGGCATCTCGCTGGTCATGTTCGTGCAGGCCAGCGGCCTGCCGGCCCACCTGGCGGACATGCGGGGCCGCGGCTTCTCCGGCTACACCGTGCACCCGCCGGGCGAGCGCGACCAGTACGCCCCCATCACCCATATCGAACCCCTGGAGGGCCGCAACCTCGAGGCGCTGGGCCTGGACGCGCTCACACTGCCGGTGGCGCGCGAAGCCCTGGAGCGGGCCCGCGACTCCGGCCGGCTGGCCCTGTCCGGCCTGCTCGGTCCGCTGCCGCCCGGGACCCCGGCGCAGGGCGAGGTGGGGCTGTTCCTGCCGGTGTACTCCACGCAGCTGGAGGCCGAATCGCTGTCCGGCCGCCGCCGCGCCATCCGCGGCTGGGTGGCAGCGCCGTTCCGGGTGGGCGACGTGGTGCGGGGCTTGTCCCGGGAGTTCGATCCCGACATCGCCCTGGCCATCTACGACGGCGAGGAGGCGCTTGCCGGTGCCCTGCTGCATGGCGACCCCGGGCTGCAGGCGCGGGCCCTGGCGCGCGGGGCCCTGCAGGTCAGCCATCGCCTGGAAATGGGTGGCCGGGCCTGGACCCTGCTGATGGCGCCGCTGCCGGCGTTCGACCTGCGCCACGAGGACGAGGGCCACCACATGGTGGCGGTGATGGGGCTGTTCCTGAGCCTGCTGCTGGGCTGGTTCGCCTGGGTGCTGGCCACCGGGCGCGAGCGTGCCGTGGCGCTGGCACGCCGCATGACGGCCGAGCTGCGGGGCGCGCGCGATGACCTGGAGAGCACGCTCAGCGCCATCCCGGACCTGCTGTTCGAGCTCGATGCCGAGGGCCGCATCCACCACTGCCGCTCCGCGCGCCTTCCGCAGTCTGCCCTGGCGCCGGCGCAGTTCGTGGGGCAGCGGCTGCAGGACATCGTGCCCCCCGAGGAGGCTGCCGGCTGCATGCAGGCCGTGCAGGCGGCGCTCGCGGGTGGGCACGCCGCGGGCCAGCAGTACCACCTGGAGGTCGACGGCCAGACCCGCTGGTACGAACTGTCCATCGCACGCAAGGAAAGCACCCACCCGGGCGAGGGGCCGCGCTTCGTGGCGCTGGCCCGCGACATCACCGAGCGCCAGCAGGCCGAGGCCCGCACCCACCAGCTGGCCTATTTCGATGCCCTCACCGGCCTGCCCAACCGCCGCATGCTGCTCGACCGGTTGGGCCTAGCCCTGGCCGCCGCGCGCCGCAGTGGCCAGGTCGGGGCGCTGCTGTTCGTGGACCTGGACAACTTCAAGCAGATCAACGATGCGCGCGGCCACACCCTGGGGGACCAGTTGCTGACCGAGGTTGCCCGGCGCCTCACACGGCTGCTGCGCCCGGGCGATACCGTGGCGCGCCTGGGCGGCGACGAATTCGTGCTGCTGCTGCAGGGTATCGCCACCGACATGGCCACTGCAGGGCGCCAGGCCCTGGCCGTCGCCGAGCGCGTGCGCGAGGCGCTGGAACTGCCCTATGCCATCGACACCCACCTCTACAGCAGCACCGGCAGCCTGGGGATCACCCTGTTCCCCAAGCGCGCGGAGGAAGTGGACGACCTGCTGCGCGAGGCCGACACGGCCATGTACCGCGCCAAGGACCTAGGGCGCAACCGCATCCGCTTCTATGAAGCCGCCATGCAGGCCGATGTGCAGGAGCGCCTGGCGCTGGAGCAGGACCTCAAGAAGGCCATGGGCGAGGGGCAACTGGCCGCGTACATACAGCCCCAGGTGGATGTGCAGGGTGCGGTGGTGGGCGGCGAACTGCTCATGCGCTGGAGCCACCCGGTGCGCGGCAGCGTGCCGCCTTCGCGCTTCATCCCGATCGCCGAGGCCTCGGCCCTGATCCTGCCCATGGGCGCCTGGATGATCGAAAAGGCCTGCGACGCCATCGCCCGGCTGGAGGCCGCGCGGGCGGCCGGGGAAGAGGGCGGGGAGCCGCTGTCGATCTCGGTGAACGTGAGCCAGCGCCAGTTCCGGCAAGAGGATTTCGTCGAGCGCGTGCGCAATGTGCTGGTCCAGACCGGCGCAACGCCATCCTGCCTGATCCTGGAGGTCACCGAGAGCCTGCTCATCGAGAACCTGGACGACACCATCGCCCGCATGACGGAGCTGGTGCAGCTCGGGGTGCGATTTTCCATCGACGACTTCGGCACCGGCTACTCGAGCCTGGCCTACCTCAAGCGCCTGCCGCTGTACGAGCTCAAGATCGACAAGAGCTTCGTGCAGGACACGCCCGATGACCCGAGCGACACGGCCATCGTGCAGTCCATCATCTCGGTGGCGCGCCACCTGGGCCTGCGCGTGGTGGCCGAAGGGGTGGAAACCCGCGCCCAGGCCGACTTCCTCGTGGCCAGCCACTGCGAATGCCTGCAGGGCTACCTGTTCTATCGGCCGGAGCCGCTGGACGGCTGGCTTACACGGGTTCTGGCACCAGCGTAGTCGCCAGTGCCAGGGCGTGCACCTCGCGTGCCGGCCGGTCCTTGAGCAGGTGGTTGCTCCAGACCTGGCGCCACAGGCGCGCGCCGCGCAGGCCATGGCGCAGGCCCAGCATGTGGCGCGCGATGTGGGGCCAGGGCGTGCCGTGCAGGGCGGCCTCGCGCTCCATGTAGTCCACCATGGCCAGCTCGACCTCCTCGCGCGTCAGCGCGCAGGGCTCGCCGCCATAGTAGATCTGGTCCCAGCGGGCCAGCCACCAGGGGTTGTGGTAGGCCTCGCGGCCGATCATCACGCCGTCCAGGTGCTGCAATTGCTCCAGCACCACCTCGTCGGCCTGTATGCCGCCGTTGATGGCGATGGTCAGCTGCGGAAATTCCTGCTTGAGCCGGTGCACCACCTCGTAGCGCAGCGGCGGGATGTCACGGTTCTCCTTGGGCGAGAGGCCCTGCAGCCATGCGTTGCGTGCATGCACGATGAACACCGTGCAGCCGGCATCGGCCACGGTGCCCACGAAATCGCGCACGAAGCCGTAGTCCTCGACCTTGTCGATGCCGATGCGGTGCTTGACCGTCACGGGCACATCGACCACGTCCTTCATGGCCTTCACGCCATCGGCCACCAGCTGGGGGGCCTTCATCAGGCTGGCGCCAAAGGCACCGCGCTGCACCCGATCGCTCGGGCAGCCGCAGTTCAGGTTGATCTCGCCATATCCCCACTGCGCTCCCAGCCGCGCAGCCTGCGCCAGCAGTTCGGGCTCGTTGCCGCCCAGCTGCAGCGCCACGGGGTGCTCCTCGGCATTGAAGCGCAGGTGCCGCTCGGTGCCGCCATGGATGATGGCGCCCGCGTTCACCATCTCCGTGTACAGCAGGGTCTGGCGTGTCAGCAGGCGGTGGAAATAGCGGCAGTGGCGGTCCGTCCAGTCCATCATGGGCGCAACGGACATGCGCCAGGGGCTGAAGGTGGAGGGCTGGGCGGCGGCGGGGGAGGCAGGGCTGTTGTCCAAGGCGAGAAACCGGTGTTGCAGGGGGCGAAGGGCCCCAAAGAGGTGCCGAACCGCATTTTCTCAGGTCTTGGGGCAGCATATGGGTTCAGGGGCTTCAGCGGCTGGAAACTGGCGCTCCTGTGCGCGGATTCGCACCTTGTTGCCGCGCTGGCGGCGCATTGTCTTTGGCGCCTGTCAGCACCCTTTTGGCGATCCCTGAAAATAGTGTTGACAGGCCCTAGTATCAGGGGCCGTCCCCGGTGGCTCGAATGCCGCCAGGGAACGAAATTGCCATTCATTTCTTTGAAGCACCTGCATGTGGAAGAATCCCGGGAGCGCTGTTGCCATCCATCCGTCCCAGCTCACTGTCGGCCTGTACGTCTGGCTGGAGATGCGCTGGGACGAGCATCCCTTCATCGCCAACCGCTTCATGGTCCGCACCGCCAAGGATGTGGCGGTGATTCAGTCGCTGGGCCTTGAAGGCCACCTGTACTACCACCCCGACCGAAGCACGGCCGAGCCGCTGCCCCCGGCGCCAGCTGCGGGGCCGCGAACCGAGCCGGAAGCCGCGCAGCCCGACGAGCAGGCAGCCCTGGCCGCCGAGGTGCGCCAGCGCGACAAGGCCAAGAAGGAAAAACGCCAGCGCCAGCGCGACGCCGCCGCGCGGGCCGACCGGGCCTGGGAAGACGCCGCACGCCAGACCCGGGAGGCACTGCTGACGCTCACGCGCTCGCCCAAGGCCGCAGGCAAGATCCTGGCCGACCTGTCGGCCGAGACGGCGGCCCGCATTGCCCAGAGCAAGGAGGTGCTGCTGCACCTGCTGGGCGACCAGAAGGACCAGGGCCCGCAGTTCCATGCGCTCAACGTGCTCACCCTCAGCATGCTGGTGGGCAAGAAGAACGGCCTGTCCGAGCGTGAACTGGCCGACCTGGCCATGGCGGCGCTGGCGCACGACGTGGGCAAGTCCAAGGTGCCGCCGCAGCTGTTCAAGACCTCGCGGCGCAAACGGCACGAGGAGGAGTTCGTGCGCCAGCACGTGATGTACAGCACCCAGCTGGCCTCGGACTCCGGCGCCTTCAGCAAGGAGGCGCTGGCCTGCATCGCCGGCCACCACGAGGCGGCCGACGGCTCGGGCTGGCCGCGCGGCGAGCGCGAGACCCACCGCCTGGCGCTGATCCTGGCGCTCGTCAACCGCTACGACAACCTGTGTTCGCCGGAGGCCCGCGACGTGGAGCCACTGATGCCGGCCGAGGCCCTGGCGCACATGTTCAAGAACGAGTCGGGCCAGCACGACCCGGCGCTGCTCAGCTCGCTCATCAAGCTGCTGGGCGTGTACCCGCCGGGCACCGTGGTCCAGCTCACCGATGGCGCGCTGGCGCTGGTGGTGGCCCCTGGGCCCGAGGCGCTGCGCCCCCAGGTACTGGTCTACACGCCCGAGATCCCCAAGGACGAGGCCCCCCTGGTGGAGCTGCACACCGAGCCGGACATCCGCGTGGCCGAGGCGATCCGGCCGTCCACGCTGCCTGCCGACGTGCTCGACTGGCTCAATCCGCAGCAGCGGCTGTCGTACTTCTACTCGGTCGAGGACTGAAGGCCGGGTTCAGCGCGCCCCCGGCTTTTGCTGGTACAGGCCATCGATGGCCTGGGCGAAGTGGGCCATGAGCGGCGCGCGCTTGAGCTTGAGCGTGGGCGTCATGAAGCCGTTCTCGATGCTCCAGGGCGCCAGCGTGAGGTGCACGGCACGCGGCACCGCGTAGCGCGCAAAGCTGGCCGTGCTCTTTTCGATGCGCGCCAGCACGGCGCGGTGCACGGCCGGGTGGTTCAGGCTGTCGGGGTCCTGGGCGGCCAGGCCCAGGTCGCCGGCCAGGCGCTGCCACTCGTCGGCGCGCAGCACGGCCACGGCGGCGATGAAGGGGCGGTTCTCGCCCACCACGAAAGCCTGCTCCAGCAGCGGGTCGGCCAGCAGGGCCAGTTCCAGGTCGCCCGGGGGCACCTTCTCGCCGGTGGAGGTGACGATGATCTCCTTGATGCGGCCACGGATGTAGATGCGCCCGTCCACGATGTCGGCCTGGTCGCCCGTGCCCAGCCAGCCGTCAGCCGCGAGGATGCGCGCCGTGTCCTCGGGCCGCTTCCAGTAGCCTTTCATCACGATGGGACCGTGCACCTGCAGCTCGCGGTTTTCGCCGATGCGCACCTCCACGCCGGGCAGCGCCCGGCCCACGCAGGCCGGGTCGTTGTCCAGCAGCGAGTTCACCGAGACCACGGGCGCCGTCTCGGTCATGCCATAGCCCTGCACCAGCGGCAGGCCCAGCCCGAGGAAGCATTTGGCGATGGTGGGCGACAGGGGCGCGCCACCGCTCACGGCCACGCGCACGCGGCCGCCGAACTGGGCCAGCAGCGGCTTGGCCACCAGGGCCTGCAGCAGGCCCCAGGGCAGGGCGTTCATCCAGCCCCCGGCCTGGTCGGCCTCGGGCACCGGCAGGCCCTGCGCGGCACAGAAGCGCTGCCAGCCCCTGGACTGCGCGGCCTCGTAGAGCTGCATCTTCCAGGGCGTGGGCGAGAGCTTTTCGAGCAGCTTGGCGTGGATGCGCTCGTAGATGCGTGGCACCGAGACCAGCACCGTAGGGCGGATGGTCTGCATGTCTTCGGCCAGTTGCGCCACCGAGCGCGCATAGGCCACGCAACTGCCGGCCGCGATCGGCAGGTAGTACCCGCCCGTGCGCTCGAAGGTGTGCGACAGCGGCAGGAAGGACAGGAACACGTCGTCTACCGTGGGTGCGATGCGCTCGAGCACGGCCTTTACGTCGCTGACCACGTTGCGGTGCGTGAGCATCACGCCCTTGGGTTTGCCGGTGGTGCCCGAGGTGTACACGATGGCCGCCAGGTCCTCAGGGCCTGCGGCAGCCGGTGCGGCCTGTTCCACCGCCTGGGCTGCACCTTCGAGCCACTGTGCGAGCGAGCCCACGGCCGGGGCGTGCGCCGATGCGGGGCTGGCCGTGAAGGCGGGTTCCGGATCGGTCACGATCACTGCCCGCAGCGCAGGAAACTCCGTGCCCGCGGCGCGGATCTTCTCCCACTGCTGGGCGCTGCCCACGATGAGCATGGAGGCTTCGCAGTCCGACAGGATGTAGGCGATGCTGCCCGGGTTGTCGATGGCGTGCAGCGGCACGGGCACGCAGTTGCTGGCCAGGGTGGACTGGTCGGCGCACATGGCATCGAGGCCGTTGGGCAGCAGGATGGCCACGCGGGCACCCGCCGGCAGCTGCAAGGCCACCAGGGCCCGCGACCACCGGGCCACGTGGCTCGCGGTCTCGGCCCAGGTCCAGGTCGCCCAGGCCTGGCTCGCGGCATCGAAGGCACGGAAGGCGGGCGCGTCGGGCGTCTGGGTGGCGCGCCAGGAAAGAAGCTGGGGCAGCGTCTGGACGCTGCCGATGTCGGAGAAGGAAGAGGTCATCGGGTCGTTCGGGGCCTGGGCGGCATGCACGGAGCCAGGGCGGTACCATGCTGTACCAACCTGGGGAAAACCCGCGCGATCATACCCATCCTGGAGGCACAGGCTGTGCTTCTTTGTTTCGTTGACCTGGGGACATTGCCCTGGTCGGCCACAATCCCCGTATCTCCACGCCCCTTCCCCTGCCTGCACTGATCCATGGATCCCATCACCATCTTTATCGTCGCGACGCTGATGATGCTGGCCAATGGGGGGGTGCTGGGGCTGATGCACAAGGACCTGCCGGTGTCGCTGCAGCCCTGTGCCGAAACCTGGCGCATCGCCACCCTGCTGCTGGCAGGCAGCGCCGTGCTCTATGCCGTGCAGTACGAGCTGCCGCTGGGCCTGGTCTCGCCGATGGCCAATGGCATGGTGATGCTGGGCTGCACCGGCTACTGGCGCGCACTGCGCCAGTTCGATGGCGTGCCGGACCGCTGGTGGATGTGGCTGCCGGCCCTGGCCGGCATTGGCGGCGTGGTGTGGTTCGCGGGCGTGCAGCCCGATACGCCCAGCCGCATCCTGCTGCTGTCCGGCGTGGTTGCCTTCGTGTTGATGGCCGGTACCCTGCAGCTCGTGCGCGGTGGCACGGGGGAACGGGCGCGCAGCCGCAAGGCGCTGGCGGGCCTGTTCTTCCTGGTGGGCCTGTTCGTGCTGTTTCGCGCGGGCTACTTCCTGGTGCGTCGCGTGGGACCGTCGTTCGACATCACCGGCGAGGGCGCCTGGATCAACACTGCCAGTCCGCTCATCACGGCCTTGCTCCCGGTGGTGGGCACCACGGCCTTCCTGTTCATGTGTTCGCAGCGCATCGGCCGGCAGTGGGAGCGGGCCGCCGCCACCGACTACCTGACGGGCCTGGCCAACCGCCGGACCCTGCTCGCCGAGGGCGAGAACCGCTTTGCCACGGCGCGCCGGGGCGGCGCCCACCTGGCACTGGCCCTGGTCGACGTGGACCACTTCAAGGCCATCAACGACGGCCACGGGCACGCGGTGGGTGACAAGGCCCTGCAGCACGTGGCCCGGCAGCTGCAGGCCACGGCGCGCGGCCTGGACTTCGTGGCCCGCCATGGGGGAGAGGAGTTCGTGGTGCTGCTCGACCTGGGGCAGCACGGCGATCCCCAGGCAGCCGGCGAGCGCCTGCGCCAGGCCGTGGCGGGTGCACCGTTCAGCGCCGACGGGGCCTCGTTGACCATCACCATCTCGGCCGGTGTCGCCCTGCAGGCAGACGGTGACACCACCCTGGACCAGCTGCTGCGCCGCGCCGACGACGCGCTCTACGCCGCCAAGCGCAGCGGGCGCAACCGGGTCGAATTGGCCTAGGCTGCAGCCTCCAGCCCCTGGGCGAAGTGGGCCTGCATGGCCTGGGCGGTGCCGGCCCCATCGCGCCGGGCCAGCGCGGCCATCACGGCCCGGTGCTCGGCCAGCGAATCCTCGATGCGGCCTTGCTTGAGCAGCGAGTTGTGGCGGTTGAGCTTCATGACCTTGCGCAGGTCGGCCACCATCTGGCTGCGCCAGCGGTTGTCGGCCATCTCCAGCACCCGCATGTGAAAGCGCTCGTTCACGGCAAAGAAGCGCTCGCGCTCGCCGGCGGCGGCCTCCAGCTCGGCGTGCAGGCCCTGCAGTTCCTGCAGCTGCGCCGGGGTGGCGCTGGTGGCCACCACGGCCGCAGCGTCGCTCTCCAGCAGGCTGAGCAGGTGGTAGACGTCGCGCAGGTCCTTGTCCGACATCTCGGTCACATAGGCGCCACGGCGCACCTTCATCGTGACCAGGCCCTCGGCGGCCAGTACCTTGAGCGCCTCGCGCAGAGGCGTGCGGCTGATGCCGAATTCCTCGGCGATCTTGAGCTCGTCGATCCAACTGCCGGGCTCCAGCTCGCGGCGGAAGATGCGCTGGCGCAATTGCTCAGCCACTTCTTCGTAGAGGGCGCGGGGCGTGAGGGTCAGTGCAGACATGGGCGGATTGTATGCTGCGAAGAATATTTTGAATCAATAATTATGAATGATGTAAACTCAATGCCACATCGGGATTTGCCCCTGAATACGACACCGCCATCCTCGGAGACCGTTTCGCCATGAGTGCCACGCCCCCCAACAGCCCCCCTGAATTCGCTGCCGCCTCCCTCGAGGCCTGGGCCAAAGCCGCCGCCAAGTCGGTACCGGGTGGCGACGTCAACGTGCTGAATTGGGTCACGCCCGACGGCATCACCGTCAAGCCGTTGTACACGGCGGCCGATACGGCCGACCTGCAGTACGCCAACACCTTGCCGGGCTTCGAGCCCTACCTGCGCGGCCCCCAGGCCACCATGTACGCGGTGCGGCCCTGGACCATCCGCCAGTACGCGGGCTTTTCCACCGCAGAAGAATCGAATGCTTTCTACCGCAAGGCCCTGGCCGCAGGCGGGCAGGGCGTGAGCGTGGCGTTCGATCTGGCCACGCACCGCGGCTACGACAGCGACCACCCGCGCGTGACCGGCGACGTGGGCAAGGCCGGCGTGGCCATCGACTCGGTGGAGGACATGAAGATCCTGTTCGACCAGATCCCGCTGGACAAGGTCTCGGTCTCGATGACCATGAACGGCGCCGTGCTGCCCGTGCTGGCCGGCTACGTGGTGGCGGCCGAAGAGCAGGGCGTGGGCCAGGACCAGTTGAGCGGAACCATTCAGAACGACATTCTGAAAGAGTTCATGGTGCGCAACACCTACATCTACCCGCCCAAGCCGAGCATGCGCATCATCGGCGACATCATCGGCTACACGGCACGCAATATGCCGAAGTTCAATTCCATCTCCATCTCCGGCTACCACATGCAGGAGGCGGGCGCCAACCAGGCGCTGGAGCTGGCCTTTACCCTGGCCGACGGCAAGGAGTACGTGAAGACGGCGATGGCCTCGGGCCTGGACGTGGACGATTTCGCCGGCCGGCTGTCCTTCTTCTGGGCCATCGGCATGAACTTCTACCTCGAAGTGGCCAAGATGCGCGCCGCGCGCCTGCTGTGGTGCCGCATCATGAAGGAGACCGGCGCCAAGAACCCCAAGAGCCTGATGCTGCGCACCCACTGCCAGACAAGCGGCTGGAGCCTGACCGAGCAGGACCCCTACAACAACATCGTGCGCACCACCATCGAGGCCATGGCGGCGGTGTTCGGCGGCACGCAGAGCCTGCACACCAATGCGCTCGACGAAGCCATTGCCCTGCCCACCGAGTTCTCCTCGCGCATCGCACGCAACACGCAGCTCATCATCCAGGAAGAGACGCACATCACCAACGTGGTCGACCCCTGGGCCGGCAGCTACATGATGGAAAAGCTCACCCAGGACATGATGGATGCCGCCTGGGCCATCATCGAAGAGGTCGAGGCCATGGGCGGCATGACGCAGGCCGTGGACAGCGGCTGGGCCAAGCTCAAGATCGAGGCCGCCGCCGCCGAGAAGCAGGCGCGCATCGACAGCGGCAAGGACGTGATCGTGGGCGTCAACAAGTACAAGCTCCAAAAGGAAGACCCGGTCGACATCCTGCAGATCGACAACGTGATGGTGCGCGACGGCCAGATCGCGCGCTTGAAGGACATCCGCGCCAAGCGCGACACAGCCCAGGTGCAGCAGGCGCTCGACGCGCTCACCCATGCCGCCGAATCCGGCGAGGGCAACCTGCTGGACCTGGCCATCAAGGCCGTGCGCCTGCGCGCCACGGTGGGCGAGGTGTCGGATGCGCTCGAAAAAATCTACGGGCGCCATCGCGCCGACACGCAAAAGGTGACCGGTGTGTACGCTGCTGCCTATGACTCGGCCGAGGGCTGGGACAAACTCAAGAGCGAAATCAGCGCGTTTGCCGACGCTGAGGGCCGCCGCCCGCGCGTGATGATCGCCAAGCTCGGCCAGGACGGCCACGACCGCGGCGCCAAGGTGGTGGCCACGGCCTTTGCCGACCTGGGCTTCGACGTGGACATGGGCCCGCTGTTCCAGACCCCCGAGGAATGCGCGCGCCAGGCCATCGAGAACGACGTGCACGCCGTGGGCGTGAGCACGCTGGCCGCCGGCCACAAGACCCTGGTGCCGGCCATCATCCAGTCGCTCAAGGACCAGGGTGCGGACGACATCATCGTCTTCGTCGGCGGCGTGATCCCGGCGCAGGACTACGATTTCCTGTACGAAGCCGGCGTCAAGGGCGTCTACGGCCCGGGCACGCCCATCCCGGCCAGCGCCAAGGACGTGCTCGAACAGATCCGCAAGGCCATCGCGGCATGATGGACGTGGGAGGTGCTGCGTTGACTGCGCCCCTGTTCACCCTGCAGCCCGTGGCCGAAGAGGATTTCGAATCCATGCTGGAGTTGCGCATCGCCGCCATGCGCGAGAGCCTGGAGCGCGTGGGCCGTTACACGCCCGAGCGCTCGCGCGAGCGCCTGCGCGCCGCCTTTGCGCCCCGGTACATGCAGCACCTGGTGTCGCCCGCCGGCCGGCGCATGGGCTTCGTCACCGTGCAGCCCGAGGGCGCGGGCGTACTGCGCCTGCAGCACCTGTACCTGCACCCTGACTGGCAGGGCAGCGGCATCGGCGCCGCCGTGCTGGCCAGCGTGCAGCAGCGGGCGCGCCGCGAGGGCGCGGTGCTGCGGCTGACAGCCTTGCAGCAGAGCGATGCCAACCGCTTCTACCAGCGCCACGGCTTCGTGCAGACCGGCGCGGAGGACGTGGACGTGCACTACGAGTGGCGGGCCGGGGAGGGCGCTGCCGCATGAACGCACCCCACTCACTGTCCGACCTGCAGGCTCCCGCCAACCAGTGGTTCGACGGCATCTTGCACGGCAGCCAGCCCGTGCAACGCCGCGCCATGGCCAAGGCCATCACCCTGCTCGAATCCACGCGCGCCGACCACCGTGCCCAGGGCGATGCGCTGCTCACGGCCCTGCTGCCGCACACCGGCCAGGCCTTCCGCCTGGGCATCAGCGGCGTGCCGGGCGTGGGCAAGTCCACCTTCATCGAGGCCCTGGGCCTGTTCCTCATCGGCAAGGGCCACCGCGTGGCGGTGCTCACCATCGACCCGTCGAGCACGGTGTCGGGCGGCTCCATCCTGGGCGACAAGACACGCATGGAGCAGCTGTCCATGCGCGAGGAGGCCTACATCCGCCCCAGCCCCTCGAGCGGCACGCTGGGCGGCGTGGCCGAAAAGACGCGCGAGGCCATGCTGGTCTGCGAGGCCGCCGGCTACGACGTGGTGATGGTGGAGACCGTGGGCGTGGGCCAGAGCGAGATCGCGGTGGCCGGCATGACCGACATGTTCGTGCTGCTGCAGCTGCCCAATGCGGGCGACGACCTGCAGGCCATCAAGAAGGGCGTGATGGAGATCGCCGATCTGGTGGCCATCAACAAGGCCGACATCGACAAGAATGCCGCCACCCGCGCCCAGGCCCAGATCACCTCGAGCCTGCGCCTTTTGGGCATGCACGGCAACCCCGACCATGCCACCCACGGCGCCCTGTGGCAGCCGCGCGTGGTGCAGATCAGCGCCCTGCTGGGCCAGGGCGTGGACGGCTTCTGGGACGCCGTCACCCAGTTCCGCACCCAGCAGACTGACAACGGCCGCCTGGCCCTGCGCCGCGAAAAACAATCGCTGGCCTGGATGTGGGAGCGCATCGACGCCGGGCTCAAGCAGGCGTTCCGCCAGCACCCGGCCGTGCGCGGCCTGCTGCCCACGCTGCAGGCCGACGTGGCCGCGGGGCGCGTCGCGGCATCCACCGCCGCGCGCAACCTGCTGGCGGCATCCCATACCCCTACACCCTAGACAACCACAGCCATTTCATCGAAAGAGCAGCGACCATGCAAGACATCCTGGAGCAACTGGAGAAGAAGCGCGCCCTGGCGCGACTGGGCGGCGGGCAAAAGCGCATCGATGCGCAGCACGCCAAGGGCAAGCTCACGGCGCGCGAGCGCATCGAGTTGCTGCTCGACGACAACACCTTCGAAGAGTGGGACATGTTCGTCGAGCACCGCTGCACCGACTTCGGCATGGAAGCCAACAAGATCCCGGGCGACGGCGTGGTCACCGGCTACGGCATGATCAACGGCCGCCTGGTCTTCGTCTTCAGCCAGGACTTCACTGTCTTCGGTGGCGCCCTGAGCGAGACGCATGCCGAGAAGATCTGCAAGGTGATGGACCAGGCCATGAAGGTCGGCGCCCCGGTGATCGGCATCAACGACTCGGGCGGCGCGCGCATCCAGGAGGGCGTGGCCTCGCTGGGCGGCTATGCCGACGTGTTCCAGAAGAACGTGCTGGCCAGCGGCGTGATCCCACAGATCAGCATGATCATGGGCCCCTGCGCCGGCGGCGCGGTGTACTCGCCGGCCATGACCGACTTCATCTTCATGGTCAAGGACTCGAGCTACATGTTCGTGACCGGCCCCGAGGTGGTCAAGACCGTGACGCATGAGGAGGTCACCGCCGAGGAACTGGGCGGCGCCGGTACCCACACCACGCGCAGCGGCGTGGCCGACATGGCCTTCGAGAACGACGTGGAGGCGCTGATGATGCTGCGCCGCCTGTACAACTACCTGCCGCTGAACAACCGCGAAAAGGCGCCCGTGCGCCCGAGCAACGACCCGGCCGACCGCATGGACCGGAGCCTCGACACCCTGGTGCCCGAGAACCCCAACAAGCCCTACGACATGAAGGAGCTGATCACCAAGGTGGTGGACGACGGCGACTTCTTCGAGTTGCAGCCCGACTACGCCAAGAACATCGTGATCGGCCTGGCGCGCATGGAGGGGCAGACCGTGGGCATCGTCGCCAACCAGCCGCTGGTGCTGGCAGGCTGCCTGGATATCAAGAGCTCCATCAAGGCTGCGCGCTTCGTGCGCTTTTGCGATGCCTTCAACATCCCCGTGGTCACCTTCGTCGACGTGCCCGGCTTCATGCCCGGCACCAGCCAGGAATACGGCGGCATCATCAAGCACGGCGCCAAGCTGCTCTATGCATATGCCGAGTGCACGGTGCCCAAGATCACCGTCATCACGCGCAAGGCCTATGGCGGCGCCTACGACGTGATGAGCTCCAAGCACCTGCGCGGCGACGTCAACCTGGCCTGGCCCAACGCCGAGATCGCCGTGATGGGCGCCAAGGGCGCGGTGGAGATCATCTTCCGCGAGGACAAGAACGACCCGGTGAAGCTCGCCGCCCGCGAAGCCGAGTACAAGGAGCGCTTTGCCAATCCCTTCGTGGCCAGCGCGCGCGGCTTCATCGACGACGTGATCCTGCCGCATGAGACGCGCAAGCGCATCTGCCGCAGCCTCGTCATGCTGCGCGACAAGAAGCTCGAGAACCCCTGGCGCAAGCACGGCAACATCCCCCTGTGAGGCCACGGTGCTGAGCCACTACCCCCGTTTTCGCAAGGGTGCCGCGCAGGGCCTGGTGCCCAAGCTCGGCGGCCTTCCCTGGGGCCTGCCCGCCGAGCGCTGGCCGGTCTGCGAGGAGTGCGGTCGCCCCATGAGCCACCTGGCCCAGCTGCCGGCCGACCCGGCGGTGTTGCCCGGCGTGGCGGATGGCGAAGTGCTGTTCGCCTTCAAGTGCGAATGGGACAGCGTCTGCAGCTTCTGGGAAGTCGATGGCGGCGCCAACGCGGTTTTCACCGTGCCGCGCCAGGCGCTGGCCGACGCGCCGACGCCGGTCCCTGTGGTGGAGGACGGCACGCCCGAACTCCTGCCCGAGCTGGCCGTCACCCACTGGCATGCCGCCGACGACGGCGCCCCAGCCGAACTCGAAGAGGCCTTCTACGACTACGGCAAGCACAGCGACCTGCCCGACGAGATCGCCCACCCGCACGACTGGGCCAGCGAGTGGCGCACCAAGGCCGGCGGTGTGCCCTACTGGACGGCCAATGGCGCCCAGCAGGTGCCGCCGGGCCGCCTGGTACTGCAGATCGACAACTGGGTGGCGCTGGAGGAGGGCGGCACCACCGAGGTGGCGAACTTCTGCTCGGACGGCACCGCCTATGTCTTTGTGGACCGGTCGCAGACGCCGCCGGTCTACTCCCTGATCATCAACCGCTGATGCGGTCAAACCCTAGAAGAGACAGACCATGTTCACCAAAATCCTGATCGCCAACCGCGGTGAGATCGCCTGCCGAGTCATCGCCACCGCCCAAAAGATGGGCATCGCCACCGTGGCCGTGTACTCCGACGCCGACAAGGAGGCCCGCCATGTGAAGCTGGCCGACGAGGCCGTGCGCATCGGCGCGGCACCGAGCCGCGAAAGCTACCTGCTGGCCGACAACATCATTGCCGCCGCCAAGCAGACCGGCGCGCAGGCCATCCACCCGGGCTACGGCTTCCTGTCGGAGAACGAGGCCTTTGCCCAGCGCTGCGAGGACGAGGGCATCGCCTTCATCGGCCCCAAGGCGCATTCGATCGCGGCCATGGGCGACAAGATCGCCTCCAAGAAGCTCGCCAACGAAGCCCAGGTCAACACCATCCCCGGCTACAACGACGCCATCAGCGGCCCCGAGCAGGCAGTGGAGATCGCCAAGGGCATCGGCTACCCGGTGATGATCAAGGCCTCGGCCGGCGGCGGCGGCAAGGGCCTGCGCGTGGCCTTCAACGACAAGGAGGCCTTCGAGGGCTTCACCAGCTGCCAGAACGAGGCGCGCAACAGCTTCGGCGACGACCGCATCTTCATCGAGAAGTTCGTGCAGCAGCCGCGCCACATCGAGATCCAGGTGCTGGGCGACAGCCACGGCAACGTGATCTACCTGAACGAGCGCGAATGCTCCATCCAGCGCCGCCACCAGAAAGTGATCGAAGAGGCGCCGTCCCCCTTCATCAGCGACGCCACGCGCAAGGCTATGGGTGAGCAGGCCGTGCAACTGGCCAAGGCCGTGAAGTACCAGAGCGCCGGCACGGTGGAGTTCGTGGTCGGCAAGGACCAGGACTTCTACTTCCTGGAGATGAACACCCGCCTGCAGGTGGAGCACCCGGTGACCGAGTGCATCACCGGCCTGGACCTGGTGGAGCTGATGATCCGCGTGGCCGCCGGCGAGGCCCTGCCGCTGACCCAGGCCGATGTGAAGCGCGACGGCTGGGCCATCGAGTGCCGCATCAACGCCGAAGATCCGTTCCGCAACTTCCTGCCGAGCACCGGGCGCCTGGTGCGCTTCCAGCCGCCGGAAGAGAGCATGTTCCAGTCCGACACGGCCAAGAAGCTCGGCGTGCGCGTGGACACTGGCGTGTACGAGGGCGGCGAGATCCCCATGTTCTATGACTCGATGATCGCCAAGCTCATCGTGCACGGCACCGACCGCGAAGACGCCATCCACAAGATGCGCGCGGCACTCAACGGCTTCGTGATCCGCGGCATCAGCAGCAACATTCCGTTCCAGGCGGCGCTGCTGGCGCACCCGAAGTTCGTCTCGGGTGACTTCAACACCGGCTTCATCGCCGAGAACTACAGCCAGGGCTTTGCCGCCGAGGACGTGCCGCACGAAGACCCGCTGTTCCTGGTGGCGCTGGCCGCCTACATGAACCGCCGCTACCGCGCGCGCGCCTCGGGCATCAGCGGCCAGCTGGCGGGCCACGAGGTCAAGGTGGGCGAGCAGTTCGTGGTGGTCACGCTGGGCGCCGAAGGCAAGAACATCCACCACGCCGTGTCGGTCACGGACTTCGAGGACAAGTCCGGCTCCAGCGCAGTGACGGTGGAGGACCGCACCTACCGCATCAGCAGCTCGGCCACACTGGGCCAGGTGCGCGTGCAGGGCCAGTGCAATGGCCTGGGTTTCACCGCCCAGGTCGAGCGCGGGCCGGGCAAGAACCCGCTGGCGCTGCGCATCGCCCACAACGGCACGCAGATCGATGCCATCGTGCTCTCGCCGCTAGGCGCACGCCTGCACCAGCTCATGCCCTTCAAGGCACCGCCGGACCTGAGCCGCTTTTTGCTCTCGCCCATGCCCGGCCTGCTGGTGGACGTGGCCGTGCAGCCCGGCCAGAAGGTGCAGGCCGGCGAGAAGCTGGCCGTGATCGAGGCCATGAAGATGGAGAACATCCTTTTTGCCGCGCAGGATGGCGTGGTCGGCAAGATCGTCGCCGGCAAGGGCGAATCGCTGGCCGTGGACCAGGTGATCCTGGAATTCCAATGATCGCGGGGCGTACGCAGCTGTGTTCGTAACGGTGGACGGGTGGCCGACCGCGCCACGAAAGCGGTGGCCTCTGGCGCGCCTGGCCTGCCTGCTGGCAGGTGCGGTGCTGCTGGCCGATGGCCTGGTGCTGATGTCCATGGGCCTGTTCTCGATGGGCGTGACCGTGCCGGGTGCCCTCGGCCTGGGCTTGTGCCTGCTGGCCTGGCGCTGGCAGGCCTTGCAGGCCTGGCGCAAGCGCTCGCCCTGGGGCCGGCGGTTGTGGCGCGCAGGCTGGCTGCTGCTCCTGGCCTGGGTGGCCAGTGTCGGCCTGTTCTGGAATGCGCTGGCCGGGCAGGTGCAGGCCTTCAACGCTGCAGCGGGCGAAGTGCCCCTCAAGGCCATCATCGTGCTGGGCAGCGGCACGCCCAACGGCCAGCCGTCACCCGCGCTGCGGGCCCGGCTGGACAAGGCGCGCGAGCTGGCTGCCGCCCATCCCGCCGCCTGGGTGGTGGTCTCGGGCGGGGTGGATTTTGGCGAAACCGCGAGCGAGGGCCGCATCATGGGCGACTACCTGCGCGCGCAGGGCATGGCGGCCGGGCGCATCCTGCAGGAGGAGCGCAGCACCAGCACCGAGTTGAACCTGCGCTACAGCCTGCCGCTGCTGCAGGCCAGGGGCCTGGGCCTCGACAGCCCTGTGGCCGTGGTCACCAGCGATTTCCACACCGTGCGCGCCCAGCGCATCGCGCGCAAGATCGGCTACACGCAATCCGTGGTGGCGGCCGCCCCCACGCCGCTCTACCTGCGCTACAACGCCTGGCTGCGCGAGTACTTCGCCACCGCCAGCAGCTGGGTGCTCCGTGAAGTTTGACACCACTATTCTTTTGAAAGATCTGCCATGAATACCGCAGCCTCCCGTCCCTTCAAAGTCCTGGGCATCCAGCAGGTCGCCATCGGCGGCACCGACAAGGCGCGCATGAAGACCCTGTGGGTGGACATGCTCGGCCTCACGCAGACCGGTACTTTCCAGAGCGAGCGCGAGAACGTCGACGAGGACATCCTGGCCATGGGGCAGGGCGCCTGGAAGGTCGAGGTCGACATCATGCAGCCGCTCGACATCGACAAGAAGCCCGCCGTGCACACCACGCCGCTCAACCATATCGGCCTGTGGATCGACGACCTGCCCCGTGCCGTCGAATGGCTCACCGCCAAGGGCGTGCGCTTTGCACCGGGCGGCATCCGCAAGGGCGCTGCCGGCTACGACATCACCTTTTTGCACCCCAAGAGCAACGAGGAGTTCCCGATCGCGGGCGAGGGCGTGCTCATCGAGCTGGTGCAGGCGCCAGCCGACGTGATCGCGGCGCTGGGCTGAGCCCACGGCAAGCAATGGTCTTCGCGGGACGAACCCGGGCTGCAGCCGCCTTGCTGCTGGCGCTGGCCAGCCCCGCGCTCTGGGCCGCAGGCGGCGCCTACCCGCTGGACTGGGGCCGCTCCAGTGAAGTGCTGGAATACCGCTCCTGCGGCTGCGCCGACAGCTGCTGGGTGGCCGAGGTCAAGAACCGCCGCACCCGGCAGACCCTGGCCCGGCTGCGCTGCGACTGCGAGCGCCTGTTCTCGCAGGTGGGTGCGCGCGGCCCCGAGCGGGAGCGCGCCCCGAGTTGCTCCGCCTTCGAGGGCACGGCGGACAAGCCGGGCGCCATCCGCCAGGCGCTGGAGGAACTGCTCGAGCGCTGAGTGCGCAGGGCGCCGTCCATGACCTGGCGGGTCATGGATTCGTAAGTCCATGGGGGATACAACCGGGGCATTCCGTTCTTTCCTGGAGTTGTGCCCCATGCCGATCCTCACCACCCTGGCCTTGCTGGCCGTGGGCGTCATCCACCTGATCCCCTTGTCGGGCGTGCTCGGGCCAGAGCACCTGGCCCGTTTGTATGGGGCCGCACCGGCCGACCCCAGTGCGCTGATCCTCATGCGCCACCGCGCCGTGCTGTTCGGCATCGTGGGTGGCGTGTGCGTGCTGGCCGCGTTCAAGCCCGCCCTGCAGTGGCTGGCACTGGTCCTGGGGGGCTTCAGCGTGGTCTCTTTCCTTTGGCTGGCCTGGTCCACGGGCGGGTTCAACGCCCACCTGCAGCGGGTGGTGGTGGCCGACCTGGTGGCCTTGCTCTGCCTGGCCGGCGGCGCGCTGGCCCTGGCATGGGCCGAGCGTGCCGGCCCAGCGCCCGGCGCCTGAACTTGTCCTGCGTTCCGTTGCGCCGGCCGCGGTCTTACTTGGCCAATTCGCGGATCTTGTTTTCGTCGATGTACCGGCCCATGCCCTGGAAGCCCTGGGCGACCGCCGGGTTCTCCATCAGCGAGCGCATCGCCACCTGGCCCAGCACCTGAAAGCTGGTCTGGATCGCGGCGGGGCCTTCGTACTTGAGGGCTTCACGGGTCGGTTTGCGGCAGGTGTCGGTCAGCAGGCGTTCGATCAACTGCCCGGTCGACTTGTTCGTGCCCTCGCGCTGCGCCGGCGTGACCGCCGAAATGCTCGCCACATCCGGGTGCAGGGCGGACGTGGAAAAGATCCAGCGCACCAACAGTGAGCGGTCGGCATCGCTGGTGGACGCCACGAGGCACTTGGCCAGATCGTCCGAATAGATGCCCGCATGGGCAGGGCCTGCCAGGGCGGCGCCAAGGGCCAGGCCCAGGGACATTGCAGTGAGCTGTTTCATGCCCCCATGCTATCCAATCCAGGCCAGGCCTTAGAACCTGTTCACGATCTCGCAGGGGATCGCGTTGGGGCGCAATCGGGATGAGTGGATGCTTCGGATGCGCCGCATGGGC
>NZ_AKJX01000118.1 GCF_000276605.1 Acidovorax sp. CF316
CCATCAGGCTTTCCTTGGCCAGGAGCACCGCCTTCTCGGCCGTGCCGCCGATGCCGATGCCGAGCATGCCCGGCGGGCACCAGCCTGCGCCCATGGTGGGCACGGTCTTGAGCACCCAGTCGATGACGCTGTCGCCGGGGTTGAGCATGATCATCTTGCTCTTGTTCTCGCTGCCGCCGCCCTTGGCCGCCACGGTGATGTCCACCGTGTTGCCGGGAACGATCTGCGCGAAGATCACCGCGGGCGTGTTGTCCTTGGTGTTCTTGCGGTCGAACTGGGGGTCGGCCACCACGCTGGCGCGCAGGGTGTTGTCGGGGTGGTTGTAGCCGCGGCGCACGCCTTCGTTGATGGCATCTTCCAGGCCGGCGGGGAAACCCTCCCAACGCACGTCCATGCCCACCTTGAGGAACACGTTGACGATGCCGGTGTCTTGGCAGATGGGGCGCTGGCCGGTGGCGCTCATCTTGCTGTTGGTCAGGATCTGGGCGATGGCGTCCTTGGCCGCGGCGCTCTGCTCACGCTCGTAGGCGCGCGCCAGGTGGGCGATGTAGTCGGTGGGGTGGTAGTAGGAGATGTACTGCAGCGCAGCAGCAACGGACTCGACGAGATCGTCGTACTTGATCGTGGTGGTCATCGTGTTTCTGTCGTGGGCGGAGAGGAGCGCGTCTTTGCGCGCTGCTGGCTGTCCGGGGAAGACGCCAGACTGCGATTATCCCATCCACGTGCTTACACCGTGCTGGCGCTCCGGCAAGCCCCTTGAAGGTTGGCCTATCGGCAATACCGCTGGAACAGCGTGGCCAGCCTCCCAGCCGCCAGCGACAAGGGCGATGCCCGCAGCTTCAGGATGCCCAGCGTGAGCGCCGGGAGTTCCATGCGCAGGGGCACGCGCACGATCTGGCGGGCATAGGGCTCGATGGACAGGAAGCGCTCGGGCAGCATCAGCAGCAGGTCGCTGCGCGTCATCAGGCTCCAGGACACGCCGAAGGTGTTGGCCTCCAGCAGCCGCTCGGGCACGGGCAGGCCCTCGCGCACGAAGCGCTCGAAAAGCACCGTGTGGTGGCTGCCCGGTGCCCGGTGCACCAGCCACTCGGCGTCGACCAGTTCCTCCCAGGTGGTGGCCCGGGCCAGGGGATGGCCAGGGCGGCAGGCCACCATCATCTGGATGGGGGCGATGGGGTCGAGCTCCAGGTCGGAATCCAGCGACCCCTCGACGGCCGCGGCCACGGCAAAATCCACGAAGCCTTCGCGCAGCTGCGGCAGGGCCAGGGGCATCAGGCCCTCGAACAGCCGCACCTGGGCCTGCGGCATCTCGCGCTTGAACTCGCGCAGCACTTCGGGCAATGCCCCCATGAACACCACCGGGGTGACGGACACCGCCACCGAGGCCTGCTGGCCGCCCTGCAACTGGCGGATGTCCTGGCGTGCCATGGCCAGTTGCGCCTGTACCAGGCGCGCGCGGATGGTGAGTTGCCGCCCGCATTCGGTCAGATCGACACCGCGGGAGCTGCGGTGCACCAGCGGGGCGTCCACCTCGGCCTCCAGCTCGCGGATGGCCTTGGTCACGGCTGGCTGGCTGATCCCGAGCGCACGGGCCGCCGCCCGGATGCTGCCTGAATCCACGACCTGCAGCAGGGCTTTGAGCTGGTAGTCCTTCATGTCGGGTGACAACCTGTGGTTATTGCCAAAGTGTTCAAGGCATCTTACGCGAGAGCCTCTGCCCCCGTACGCTGTGTCCATTCCACCGCCATCCACCGCAACAAGGACCTGCCCGATGTACGACACCTCCCAGGAACTCTGGCGCCTGGGCGCCGCAGAAACGGCCGCTGCCATCCGGCGCCGGGACATCTCTTGCCGGGAGGTGACGTCCAGCGTGCTGGCGCGCATCCAGGCCGCCAACCCCCGAGTGAATGCCCTGACCGAGGTGCTCGGCGAGGCCGCGCTGGCCGCTGCGGACGCGGCCGACCGGCAGGTCGCCGCAGGCGGGCCGCTGGGCGTGCTGCACGGCGTGCCGGTCACCACCAAGGTCAACGTGGACCAGGCGGGCCTGGCGACGACCAATGGATCGGTGCTTCAGCGCGGACTCATTGCGCAGGAAGACGCGCCGGTCGTGGCCAACCTGCGCCGTGCCGGCGCCATCCTGGTGGGTCGCACGAACACCGCCACGTATTCGGTGCGCTGGTTCACGGACAACGCGGTGCATGGCCGCACCCTCAACCCCTGGGACGCAGGCACCACGCCCGGGGGCTCCAGCGGCGGGGCTGCCGTCGCGGTGGCCTGCG
Source organism: Acidovorax sp. CF316 (assembly GCF_000276605.1). GTDB lineage: Bacteria > Pseudomonadota > Gammaproteobacteria > Burkholderiales > Burkholderiaceae_C > Acidovorax. The sequence goes on from NZ_AKJX01000118.1 coordinate 2,280, forward strand.
GCATGGGCGCCATCGCCCATGGCAACGACATGGGCGGATCGATCCGCTACCCCGCCTACTGCTGCGGTGTGGCCGGGCTGCGCCCCACGGTGGGTCGCATCCCCGCCTACAACCCGAGCGCGGCGGCGGAGCGCGGCATCACCGCACAGCTGATGTCCGCCCAGGGGCCGCTGGCGCGCTCGGTGGCCGACCTGCGGCTGGCGATGCAGGCCATGGCGCTGTTCGACGCGCGCGACCCGAACTGCGTGCCGTGGCCGCAGGCACCGGAATCCGCACCCCGGGGCGGCTTGAGGGTGGCGCTGTGCCGGTCGTACCCGGGCATCGCGGCCCACCCCGCCGTGGTGCAGGCGCTCGACGAGGCTGCGCGCTGGCTGGCCGATGCGGGCTATACCGTGGAAGAAGTCCAGCCCCCGGCGCTGCGGGAGGCGGCCGAGCTGTGGCGTGTGCTCGGCGTCGAGGACGGCCGCCGCGGCATCAGCGCCGCCATTCGCGACCATGGGGACGATGCCATGCGGTTGAGCCAGGGGTTCATGGAGCAGGGCATTGCCGAGGGCGGGCGCGATGCCTTCCAGGACGCTCTGGCCCAGCGTGCCGGACTGGCGCGGCAGTGGTCGGTGTTTCTGGACCGGTTTGCGCTGCTGCTCGTGCCCGTGTCCTGGCAACCCCCTGCGTCGCAGGACGAGGACACGCAGTCCTGGCCACGCTTTCGGGCGCTGCTCGATGCGCAAAGCCCCTTGCTGGCCACGGCCTGCCTGGGCCTGCCGGGCATTTCCGTACCCACCGGCTTGCACGCATCGGTGCCCATCGGCGTGCAGCTGGTGGCCGCCCGCTTCCGCGACGACCTGCTGCTCGATGCGGCGCAGGTGATCGAAGAAGGCGCCGGTTTCGTTGCGCTGCTGAACCGTTGAATCCCCCCTGCGTTCGTCCATCCACAATCCTTGCGAGGTGCCCCATGTCCCCTGACGATATTTCCCCTTCTCCCACGCTTGCGCTGCACCGGCGCAAGCTGGCCCTGTTGGGTGGCATGCTGGCGGCGGCTGGCCTGCCGATGGGCGCCAGCGCGCAGTCCAAGGACTACGCAACCATGCTGATGCCGTTTCCGCCCGGTGGGGCGGGCGACTTCCTGGCGCGGGTTCTGGCCGACAAGCTCAAGGCTGAGCTGGGCCGCAATGTGGTCGTGGACAACCGTCCCGGCGGCGCCACCCGCATCGCGGGCGAGGCGCTGCGCAATGCACCGGCCGATGGCGGCACCGTACTGCTCTCGCCCGTGGACCCCATGTTCATCGGCCCGGCGATCTACTCCGGCATGCGCTATGACCCGATGAAGGACTTTCGGCCCATCACCGATGTGGCGGCGCTGCAGTTCGGCATTGCCGTGGCGGCCCATTCGCCGCACAAGACGCTGGCACAGTACCTGCAAGCCGCCCGCGCCCAGACTGCGCAGGCGGACATCGGCATCTCGCTGATCGGGTCGCTGCTGCACTTCCTGGCCATGGACTTCATGGCCCAGTCCGCTTCCAAGGGGCAGATCGTGCCCTACAAGGGTGGCACGCCCATGCTCAACGACCTGCTGGCCGGGCAGATCCCTGCCGGCATGGATGCGACCACTACCTTCATGGAGTTCCACCGCGCCGGCAAGATCCGCGTGCTGGCCGTGTCGGGCAGCCGCCGCGCGGCCAGCTTGCCCGATGTGCCCACGTTCGCGGAGTCGGGCTTTCCCGACCTGGTCGCGACCTCGGGCTACGTGGTCTATGCGCGTGCGGACACCCTGCCCGCCGCCGTGGGCCAATGGAACAAGGCGCTGCGCAGGGTCCTGGCCCAGGACGAGGTGCGCGCCAAGCTGCTGCATGCGGGCTACGACCCGGTGCCGGGCTCCGAGCCGGCAGACGTGTCGGCAGCCACCGAGCGCGCTGCGGCGCGCTGGCTGCCGGTCATCAAGAAGTCCGGGTTCAAGGGCGACTGAGGGAGGGGCCTGCACTGCGCTGTGCTGGCACCGGCCGATTCCCGGTGACACTACCGGGCATGACCTTTCCCACGTCCGAACTCGCGTTTCTGGGGGCTGTGCTCGCGGACGCGGCCCGCACGCAGATCATGCCCCGCTTCGCGCGCCTGTCCGGCGTGGACCGCCGGCAAAAGACCTCGGCTTTCGATATCGTGACCGAGGCCGACGAGGCGGCAGAGGCCGCCATCCTGTCGGCCCTGCGTGCGCGGCATGGTGATGCCGCGGCGTATGTCGGGGAGGAAGCTGCCGGGCGCGACCCGGCGCTGCTCGCATCCATCGCCATGGCCGACCTGGCCTTCATCGTCGACCCGCTGGATGGCACGAAGAATTTCGCCTCGGGCCTGCCGCTGTTCGGGGTGATGGCAGCGGTGACCGTGGCGGGTGAGGTGGTCGCTGCCGCCATCCACGACCCGGTGCGCGCGGATACGGCCTTTGCGATGAAGGGCGGTGGCGCGTGGATGGAGTCGGCGGGCGGCGAGCGCACGGTGCTGCAAGTGGCGCAGCCCGTTCCCGTGGGGGAGATGGAGTGCGTGGTCGGCACCAACTTCCTGCCGGAGCCGTTGCGCACCCAGGTGAATTCGCGGCTGTCACGCCTGGGCATGAGCACCTGGTTTCGCTGTGCGGCGCACGAGTACCGGCTGGCGGCAGCAGGCCATGTGCATGCGGTGTTCTACAACCGGCTCATGCCCTGGGACCACGCGGCCGGGTGGCTGCTGCACCGGGAGGCGGGCGGGTACTCGGGCCACTTCGATGGCAGCGCCTACCGGCCGTCGCACACGACCGGCGGGCTGATTTGTGCGCCCGACCAGGGCAGTTTCCATGCGCTGCGCGAGGTCTTGCTGGCCTAGGCGGGCTCGTCCTCGGCCCCGGGCTCTTCGCTTTCTTCTTCGGGGTACAGGTCCGCATCCACGTCCACTGCGGGTTCGGCGGCCAGTTCGCTGTCGGCATCGTCGGGCGAGAAGGCCTCCATGTGGTCGGGCAGGATGTCGCGGGCCTCGCGGTGCAGGCCGGGTTCCACGCTGGCGCGCTCGCCGGTGCCGTGGCGGTCGGTGTCCATCTCCGGGTCGGTGCTGTAGACGCCTGCGCTGTCGCTGCCCGAATCGGATGCATCGCTGGGCCCCATGCTGTCGTTGCCGGTGGCGCTGTGGGTGGGCGGAAGGTTGTCGGCATCGATGCCGAGCAGGCTGCTGGTGGCCATGGAAATCTCCGATCTGGCTGGCTGGGTGCGCACCGGTCAACGTGAATCGGCACGTCAATGGCGGTGCGGCCACTGTGGTGCCATGGTGCACGCGCCGGGCGGCGTGCGCTGTAAGAACATGCCGACGATTGCTACGGATGGTCACGCGGGCCGATGGCCTGGTCGGCAACGCTGGCGGGTCCCGCGCGAAGGCGCCAGCGTCTGTCTGCGGATGCGAGCGGCCCGGGCCCATGCTGCCGTGCAGGGGCGGCCCCGTTACAGGGGCAACGAGGGGGCTTACAAGCTTCCGATGACGGAGGGTGTGAAGTCCACGGCACCCTCCGGTTTTTCGCCCTGCGACCAGGCGAACAGCGAATCCGCCGGCATGGGGCGGGCAAAAAAGAAGCCTTGCAGTTCGTCACAGTCCATGCCCAGCAGGATGTCGCGCTGGCCCATGGTTTCCACGCCTTCGGCCACCACGCGCAGGCCCAGTGCGTGCGCCAGGCTGACCACGGCGCTCACCACGGCGCGGGCGTCTTCGCTGTTTTCCAGATCGTTCACGAAGCTGCGGTCGATCTTCAGCTGCTGCGCGGGCAACTGGCGCAGGTAGTTGAGGCTGGAGTAGCCGGTGCCGAAGTCGTCGATGGACAGGAACACGCCGATGCGCGCCAGCCCGTCGAAGGTGCGCTGCGTGGCCTTGATGTCTTCCATGGCCACCGACTCGGTGATCTCACACAGCAGCTGCGAGGCATCCAGGCCGTGGAACTGGAGCGCCTGGCCGATGCGCTCGGCCAGGCCGCTTTCGCGCAGCTGGTGCACCGACAGGTTGATGGCCACGCGCATGCGCATGCCGCTGCGTGCCCATTCGGCCGTCTGGCGGCAGGCCTCGTTGATGACCCAGCTTCCCAGGCGCCCGATCAGGCCGAAGCGCTCGGCCAGCGCGATGAAGACCAGCGGGCTCACCATGCCGTGCTTGGGGTGGTTCCAGCGCAGCAGGGCCTCCACGCCGCTGATCTGGCCGCGCGTGCCGTCGATCTTGGGCTGGTAGTGCAGCGCCAGCTCGCCTCGGTCCAGCGCCTGGCGCAGGTCGTTGAGCAGCTCCAGCTGTTCGGAGGCATCCGAGCCCATGTGGGGCTCGAACAGGGCGTAGCAGCCACCGCCCGCGCGCTTGGCGGCGTACATGGCCGCATCGGCGTTGGCCACGAGCTTGGTGCGCTCGCCATGGTCGGGGTGCACCACGATGCCGATGGAGCAGGCGATCTGCACCTTCTTGCCGGACACCTCGAAGGGCTGCGCCAGCGACTCCAGCACGCGGTTGGCCATGCTGACGCAGGCGGCCACGTCGGTCACATCTTCCAGCAGGATCAGGAATTCATCGCCACCCACGCGGGCCACGGTGTCGCACTCGCGTGCTTCCTTGCGCAGCCGGTCGGCGGCGCTGCGCAGGATCACGTCGCCCGCCGCATGGCCGAAGGAGTCGTTGATGGGCTTGAAGCCGTCAAGGTCCACGAACAGCACGGCCAGCCGGTCTTCCACGCGCAGGTGGTTGGTGCGGTCCAGGCGCAGCAGGGCGTGGATGAGGCGGTCTTCGAACAGCAGGCGGTTGGGCAGGCCGGTGAGGGCGTCGGCAAAGGCGCGCTTTTGCAGCTCGTCGTTGGCCGCTTGCAGGCGGGTGTTGCTCTCGCGCAGCGACTGGGTGAGCTGCTGCGCCGTGTTCTGCAGCCGCGCGTCCAGGATGGAGGTGAACAGGGTGCTCACCAGCAGCATGCCGGTGGCGATGAGCACCATGGCCGTCAGGCCCGGACCGCCCAGTTCGCCGGCGCTCTGGCACACGGCGCCCACCGCAAACCGGGCCGCCGCCATGCCGGTGTAGTGCATGCCGCAGATGGCGACGGCCATCACGAAGGAGGCGGCCAGCTGGTAGGGCAGGCGCTGGCTGGGCCGCACGCGGCGCAGCAGCTTGAAGATGAGCAGCGCCGAGGCCGAGGCCAGCACCGCGATCAGCACCGACAGCACCACCACCCGCAGGTCCCAGACGATGCCGGGGTTCATGTCCATGGCCGCCATGCCGATGTAGTGCATGCCGCTGATGCCGGCCCCCATCACCAGCGCGCCCAGCGCCAGCTGCACGCGGCCGAAATGCTCGCGGCTGGCCAGCTCCAGCGCCACGCCCGATGCGGCCACGGCCGCCAGCCAGGACAGCAGGGTGGCCCCGCCGGAAAACCCGATCTCGATGGGCAGCTTGAACGCCTGCATGCCCAGGAAGTGCATGGACCAGATGCCTGTGCCCATGACGATGGAGCCCGCCGCCCACCAGGCCAGGCCCACGCGGCGCTGCGCCGTGCGCACGCGCCGGGCCAGGTCCAGCGTGACGTACGAGGCCAGCATGGCGATGGCAAAGGACGCGGCCACCACGAACAGGTTGTAGCTGAAGGGCATGAACGTGTTCATGGAATGGAGCAGGAGAAAAAGGCGGTTGTGGATAGGCAGGTTGCGCCAGCCCAGGCGCGCCGTCAAGAGGGCGTGCCTGTGCTGGAGGCGGAGCCTGTTCACGGTCTCTCTCAGGGCGCGCGCAGGCCGCGGCCACACCCGGTTGCAGGCCCCAAAGGGCCAACCAAGACATGCATGCCCAGCGCAAGAAGGGGAGGGGCGGCGGGGCTGGCTCCAGGTGCCGGTCGGATGGCATCTGCAGCGCCGCTGCCTGGGTTCCATGGGGCTTGGCGCGCCCAGGACGGCACGGCCCGGAAAAAGACCGTGAACGGGTTCTTTCTGGAGCAAAGTGTACCAATTTGTTGCAAGATTTGTTGGGGTGCGGGCTCTAGGTATGTAACCGGGCGCCCCAGGTGTGCCCCATTGGGCCCTGCCCATCCGGGCGCCGTGGCGTCACAATCCGGAGGAGCCCGTGTACCGGGTGAGGGGCATTTCCCCGGCTACCGTCCATGCCTCTGAGTTGGTAATGAGAATTGTTCTGTTTTGCCTTATGCTCCCGGGCGCGCCGGGTTCCCCCCGGCCACCCCTTTTCTCGGCCCGTGGCTGGCGCACCGGGCCGTGCTGTTCCCTGTGGCAGTTGTTTACCCTGGAGTACCGTTTTCCATGACCTCCCGTACCGAACGCGACACCTTTGGCCCCATCGAGGTGCCGGCCGACAAGCTGTGGGGCGCGCAGACGCAGCGCTCGCTGCAGAACTTCGACATCTCGGGCGAGCAGCAGCCGCGCGAGATCATCAAGGCCCTGGCCCAGGTCAAGCGCGCCTCGGCCGTGGTCAACCAGGCCCTGGGCCTGCAGGACGCGAAGAAGACCGAGGCCATCGTGGCCGCGGCCGACGAAGTCATCGCCGGCAAGCACCCGGGCGAGTTCCCGCTGGTGGTGTGGCAGACGGGCTCGGGCACGCAGACCAACATGAACGTCAACGAGGTGCTGGCCAACCGCGCCAGCGAGATCCTGGGCGGCGAGCGCGGCGAAGGCCGCCTGGTGCATCCCAACGACGATGTGAACCGCAGCCAGTCGAGCAACGATGTGTTCCCCACTGCCATGCACGTGGCTGCCGTGGAGGCGCTCACGCACAAGCTCTTGCCCGCCATTGCCAGGCTGCGCGCCACGCTGGACAAGAAGGCGAAAGATTTCGACGGCATCGTCAAGATCGGCCGCACCCACCTGCAGGACGCCACCCCGCTCACGCTGGGCCAGGAGTTCTCGGGCTACGTGGCCCAGCTCGACCATGGCGAGCGCCATGTGCGCGCCGCACTGCCCCACCTGTACGAGCTGGCCCTGGGCGGCACCGCCGTGGGCACGGGCTTGAACGCCCCCAAGGGCTATGCCGAGCAGTCGGCCGCCGAGCTGGCGCGCCTGACGGGCCTGCCCTTCGTCACCGCGCCGAACAAGTTCGAGGCCCTGGCCTCGGTGGACGGCCTGGTGCACGCCCACGGTGCCTTGAAGACCCTGGCCGCCAGCATGATGAAGATCGCCAACGACGTGCGCTGGCTGGCCAGCGGCCCGCGCAGCGGCATCGGCGAACTGAGCATCCCCGAGAACGAGCCCGGCTCGTCCATCATGCCCGGCAAGGTCAATCCCACGCAGAGCGAGGCCGTGACCATGCTGGCCGCGCAGGTGTTCGGCAACGACGTGGCCATCAACTTCGGCGGCGCCTCGGGCAACTTCGAGCTCAACGTGTTCCGCCCCATGGTGGCGCACAACTTCCTGCAGAGCGTGCGCCTGCTGGCCGACGGCATGGTCAGCTTCAACGACCAGTGCGCCGTGGGCATCGAGCCCAACCGCGAGCGCATCACCGAGCTGGTGGACCGCTCGCTGATGCTGGTGACCGCGCTCAACACCCACATCGGCTACGACAAGGCGGCTTTCATTGCCAAGAAGGCGCACAAGGAAGGCACCAGCCTGCGCGAGGCCGCCGTGGCCTCGGGCCATGTCACGGGCGAGCAGTTCGACCAGTGGGTGGTGCCGGGCAACATGGTCGGGCGTTGAGAGGCTGACAATCTTTCGCCCATGCCCGCCTTGCACGCCAAAACACCCCGGCTCGTCGTTGCAAATGCTCGCCATAGCCCGCGCTATGGCTGTGCTTTGCGCCTGGATCCGGTGCGTTCTGGCGCGCCCCTCGGACACGGTCAAAAAATTCCCAGCCTCTGAGTCCGTTCACTCAGCGGTTCGCGCGCATCACCTTGACCACGGCGGCCGCTTCCTCGTCGGCGTAGCCGGCTTCCTCGGCCTGGCGGAACAGGGTTTCCGCCAGCTCCGGCACGGCGGCGTGGATGCCGCTGTCGCGCGCATGCTGTGCGATGCGGCGCGTGGCGTCGATGGAGATGCGCAGCGGGCTTTGCGTGATGGCGAAGTCGCCGCTGTGGATCACCTGGCCCTCGTGCTGCAAAAATTCGCCGAACGAGGGCGCGATCTTGTTGATGATGGTGCCGTAGTGCGCGACGTCCAGGCCGTCGTTGTGAACAACAACGCGGGTGCCAACAGCGTGCAGGTGAAGAACCTGCCCGTGGGCGACTACCCGGTGGTGATTGCCGACCAGGGCCTGGTGATCTTCCAGTAAGAGCGGCTGACAAAACTCTTCTGGCGTCGTTGCTGCGTCTTGCCGTACTACCCGTACTGCCTGCGACGCAGCGCCTGGCCAGAACCGCTGCGCTGGGTTTTGTTACCTGCTCTGAGGTGTCAGTCGGCAGCCAGCGACTCCTGCTGCGCCAGCGCTTCGAGCTGCGCCAGGTTGTGCACCACGATGTCGCGCTGGTGGATGCCGATGATGCCCTCGCGCTCCATCCACTTGAGCTCCATGTTGATGCGCTGGCGCGAGCCGCCCAAAAGCTGCGCCAGCTCGTCCTGCACCAGCGACAGGCCGATGGCGCCGCGCGTGCCCGGCACGGCGGCGCGCTCGCCGAAGCGGCGCAGCATGTGCAGGAGCTGCTTGGCCAGCCGTGCGCGCAGGGGCAGGGTGGCCATGTCCTCCATCATCCAGTACAGGTAGCGCATGCGCCGCGCCTGCAGGGTGAGCAGGGCTTCGCCGAACGAGGGGTGCTCGCGCAGCAGCTGGCGGAACACGGCCTCGGCCACGCTGAGCACCGTGGTCGGGCCGTGCGCGTGGGCATCGTAGGTGTTGGCACCCTGGTGCAGCACCTCGGCCTCGCCCACCCAGATGCCGGGCTCCACATAGGCCAGCGTGACCTGCTTGCCCGAGGGCGTGGTGCGCCGAAAGCGGATGGCGCCGCTGGCGCAGGTGAACCAGTCCGTCGCCAGCTTGCCCTGCTCGACGATCATCTTGCCGTGCGCGTAGCGTGTGACGCGGCCCAGGCGCAGGATGTCGTGCCTGAGCGAGGGGGTGAGCGCGGCGAACCAGCGGCCGCGGTTGATGGCGTCGCGCTCCTCCAGGCTCAGGAAGGGGCGCTGCTGCGCATTGCGGTCAACGCCGTGGCTCAGGGAATCCAGCATGGTGTGTGGCTGCTCTCGGGGCAAGTCGAAAGGGAGGACCGGCGTTTGCCGCGCTGCAGCAATTTTAGCGATGCTCCGGCGCCACGTGCTGGGCGCAGGGAACATTGGCGACAGGGCGCCTGGCGGCTTATCCCTTGCGGGGCGGCCTGTGCAGAAAGGCCAGCAGCCGCCGCTCCGCCGCGCTCAGGCCCCGGGGCGAGGCTGCGCCGCCGATGCGCGCCCACACCGACTGCATGCCCGGCCCGGCATCGGACGCCAGGCGCGAGCCCAGCTCCAGCACCGCCGGGTGCACGTACGACTTCCTGCACACGGCGGGGGTGTTGCCGAGCTGGCGCGCGACCTCGGCCAGGATGTCCTTGGCGCGGTAGGCCTGTGGTCCCGCCGGGCCCGCGCAGGCCAGGCGCGTGAGCTCCAGCGCCTGCACCGTGCCATGCCAGGTGCGGAAGTCCTTGGCGGTGAAGCGCAGGGCATCGCCGCCGGCCCGGTCGCCTCCCGTGATCTCGGCCAGGTAATCGTTCACATCGCCCGAGCCCACGGCATGGGGCTGGCCTTCTTCGTCTTCGTACTGGAACAGCTCCTGCCCCGGCAACTGCTGGCAGCGGCGCACCACGCGGGCCACGCGCGGGTCGTCCAGCTCAGCCTGCTGCGGCACGCCGCTCTTGCCCCGGAAGCTCAAGGTGAGCTTGCTGCCGTGCAGCCTGGCATGGCGTGTGCGCAGCGTCGTCAGGCCGAAGGAGTTGTTGCTGCTGGCGTATTCCTCGTTGCCCACGCGCACGAAGGTGGTGTCCAGCAGGCGCACCAGCGTGGCCAGCACCAGGGTGCGCGACAGGGCCTTGCCGCGCACGCCTTGCCTCAGGTCCCGTGCGACACGCGCACGGATGCGCGGCAGCGCGCGGCCAAAGGCCTGCATGCGGCCAAACTTGCTTTCGTCACGCTGCATGCGCCAATCGGGGTGGTAGCGGTACTGCAGCCGGCCGCGCGCATCCAGGCCCGTGGCCTGCAGGTGGCCATTGGGCAGCGGGCAGATCCACACGCTGGTGTAGGCCGGGGGGATCGCCAGTTTGTTGATGCGCGCCACCTCGTCGGGGTCCACCACCCACTGCCCGTCGGGGCTGCGGTAGCGAAAGGCCTTGCCGCGCTTCACGCGCGTGAGGCCGGGCATGGCAGTGCTCACATAGCGCAGGCCACCCGGCAGGCGGGGACGAGATGGAGTGGTCTTGCGGGGGGACGAAGCAGGCGACAACATGCCCCGATCACACCGCGGCCCGCCGCGTTCGGCCGTAGGAATCCGCTCGGCTCCGGCGTGGGACGGCGCCGCGCGGCCGGGTTACTTTGCCGCGCCCGCCACGGCGTGGCGGCAGCCGAAGGACAGGTTCTCGCGTGCGATGTCGTCGCTGCCGCACTGCCACTTGCCCAGGTCGCTCTGGCCCTTGCGCTTCTTCATCGTGGGCATGTAGACCAGGTGCTTGCCGTCCAGTGGCTCGCCCGCACCGTCCGCAATGGTCAGGCGCACCACGCCATTGGCGGGCTCGATGGCCAGTGCCTTGAAGCCTGCCGGCAACTGCCCGGCCTGGGTGATGCCGATGGCCGCGGCATTGGCAGGGAAGCCGCCGCTGCTGCGGTAGTGGTTCTCCACCAGCTGCAGCACGGGGCGTGCAGCCTTGTCCAGCTGGCGCACCTGTTCGCGGTGCGGGTTGGCGGGCTCGTCGCCCTGGTTCCACAGCGCCACGGCCACCATGATCGCGAAACTGAAGGCCGACAAGGCGCCCAGCACCACCATCGTCTTGAGGAACCAGCCGGGGCCGCGTTCCAGTGCCACGGCCTTCTGGATGGCGGTGTCGCTGGCGCGGCTGGAGACCACGAAGGTGCCGCTCATCGAGCTGTGCAGGCCGCGCTCGCCGAACAGGGCCGTGAGCACGCGGTGCAGCAGGAAGGGGATGGCCAGCGTGAGACCCAGGGTCAGCGTGTACTTGAGGAAATGGCGCAGCATGGACCGTGCCACGCCAGGGCGCTCGCCCGTGCGCGTGGCCACGCGCATGCCCAGCAGGCGCTTGCCCGGCGAGCCCGCGCCCATGGCGTCCATCAGCGCGGGCGAGAACAGGCCCAGCACGGCCAGCGCCAGTGCGGCCGGATAGGCGGCGTTGGGCGTTGCGTCGAAGGCGGGGCGGGCGAACACCCAGGCCAGCACCATCGCAATCGGCAGCACCAGCATCAGCAGCCCGTCGATCAGCGTGGCGCCCAGGCGCGCCAGGGTGCCGGGAAACACCTCGACCAGCTCGGCCTGGTGCGCCTGCGCGGGCGCGGGCCGGGGGGCTGGCGCGGGCGGCTTGGCCGTGGGGAAGGCGAACGGGGCTGGTGCCGGTGCTGCGCCTGCCTGCGTGCCAGCCACCGGCAGCGGGGCCTGGCAGCTGAAGCACTGGGTGTAGGAAGCGTGGTTCTGCCAGTTGCAGCGCGGGCATTGCATGGTGGTGCGGCAGGCCATCGGCGATGGCCGGCAAGGGTGGGTCGAAGCGGCCGGATTATGCGGCGCGCGCCCTGCCGCCTGCGGCGTGCCACGGCCACTTGTGGCCTGCACGACACACACTCACCCGAAAGAGTGAGACATTCCGCACGACTTGCCGATTTATCGGGATGCTGCCAGCGCCTGCGCGATCCAGCCATCGAAGGTGGCCTGGTGCGCGCGGATCCAGCCGTCCGCATGGCGTGCCAGGTCGGCCGGGCGGTTGTGCCCGTCGCGCATGGCCAGGTTCTGGGCATTGATGTCGCCCACGGGCAGCTGCATCACCTCGAACAGCTTTGCGGCCGCCGGGTTCTGGTCGGTGAACTGTTTGTTGGCCACGATGCGCTGCTGGTTGGGGATGAAGCCATAGTTGCGGCCGTTGGGCAGCTCCGTGTCCACCCCTGCCTGATCGCCTGGCAGCGCCGAGTGCGGTACCTGCAGCCACACCACCTCCTGGCCGGGGCGCAGCACGCCGCTGACCCAGTAGGGCGTCCAGGTGTAGTACAGGATGGGCTGGCCCTGGCGGAAGCGGGCGATGGTGTCGGCAATCAGCGCAGAGTAGCTGCCTTGCACGTGGGTCACGGTGTTGCGCAGCCCGTAGGCGGTGAGCTGGTGTTCGATCACGCCCTCGCAGCCCCAGCCGGGCGTGCAGCCCGTGAGGTCGGCCTTGCCATCGCCGTTGGTATCGAACAGTTGGGCGAGCTTGGGGTCCTTGAGCTGGTCGATGCGGGTGATGCCGTATTGGTCGGCTGTCTTCTTGTCGATCAGGTAGCCCTGCACGGCGTTCTGCGAGTAGCTGCCGGTGCGCGAGAGCCTGGCGTCGCCCCCGGCGTTCTTGTAGAAGTCGGCGTGCAGCGGGTCCCAGTGGTTGGCCATGTAGGTGGCATCGCCCTGGGCGATGGCCACATGCGCCGTGGGGTACTCGACCTCCTTGGTGGGCTGCACGGTGTAGCCCAGCTTTTCGAGCGCGCGGCCCACCAGCAGGGTCTGGAAGCTCTCTTCGGCAATGGGGCTTTGCAGCGGCTGGACGCGGATGCCTGTGCCGGGGAGCTTGGCCTGGGCCTGCGCGCCGCCGGCGAGGGCGAGGGCGGCGAGCACGGCAGCGATGCGGTGGTTGTTCATGAATGCCATGGATGGGTGTTCCTTGTCGGTGGAGGCGCGGTCAGTGCCCGGCGCGTGCCAGGGCCGGCGGGGTCGGCAAAGCCTGGTCCTGCTGCGGGGTGCTGGCGGGCCGCAGCAGGCGCGCAGCCAGGCGCAGCGCCAGCCCCGCAGGGCCCCTGTGCCACCAGCGGCGTGCACCGCGGCGCGGCCGGCCCAGTGCCTGGGTGATGCGGTCCAGCGTGATGGCCAGCAGCACGATGCCCAACCCGCCCACGGTGGCCAGGCCCATGTCGAGGCGGCCGATGCCGCGCAGCACCATCTGCCCCAGGCCTCCCACGGCGATCATCGAGGCGATGACCACCATGGACAGCGACAGCATCAGCGCCTGGTTGATGCCGGCCATGATGGAGGGCATGGCCAGCGGCAACTGCACCTTCACCAGCATCTGCAGCGGCGAGGCGCCGTAGGCGCGCGAGGCCTCGATCAGGTCGGGCCGCACCTGGCGCAGGCCCAGGTTGGTCAGGCGCACCAGCGGCGGCAGCGCGAAGACGATGGTGACCACCACGCCCGGCACGTTGCCGATGCCCAGCAGCATCACCACCGGCACCAGGTAGACGAAGGCCGGCGTGGTCTGCATGGCATCGAGCAGTGGGCGCAGGAGGCGCTGTGCGCGGTCACTGCTGGCCAGCACGATGCCCAGGGGCAGCCCGATCAGCACGCAGAAGGCCAGCGAGGTGAGCACCAGCGACAGCGTGACCATGGCCTCGGGCCAGATGCCGAGCAGCGCCACCAGCGCCAGCGACACCACCGTGCCCAGCGCCAGCGCACGGCCGGCGAACTGCCAGGCCAGCAGGCCGGCCAGCACGACCATGGCGGGTGCGGGCAGGCTGGTGAGCAGGCTCTCTACGCCGTTGAGTGTGCCGTCGATGGGCGCGCGCACGCTCTGGAAGAAGGGGCGCAAATGCGCCACCGCCCAGGTCAGTCCCTGGTTGATCCAGGCCTCCACGGGCAGGGAGCCGTCGAACAGCTGGTGCAGGGGCAGGCCGCCCGTGGCCGACGGATCCACGGCTGCCGCCATGTCGGCCGGTGGCGCAGGCGTGTTGAGCCAGTCGGCGGACGCCGCGCCGCCGTCGCCGGCCTGCATGGAGGCCTGCCAGGGATCGACGAAGGGCGCGGGCTGCGGCAGGGCGGTGGTGGCATCGCCGGCCCAGGGGCTGGCGTCGGTCTGCAGGGGCAGGGATGCTTCCCGCGCCATGGCGGGGAGCGTGGCGTTCAGGGTCGTCTCGGTCATGCGGGGCTCCCGGTGGTGGCGGTGGAGGGGGTGGTGGCGGGAAGGGGCGGCGTGTCCCGGTCCAGAAAGCGCAGCAGCGTGGTCTTGCTGATGGCGCCGCGAAAGCGCCCGTCCGCGTCCACCACGGGCAGCGCGCACGGGGCCTGGGCCACCTGGCCGAAGAGGTCGGCCACAGGGGCCTGTGCGGCAATGGGCTCCACCACGCCAATGTAGGCATGCTGCAGCCCCAGCGGCCCGGTGTGGCCGCGCAGGGCCGTGCGCAGCGAATCGGCCGACACGGTGCCCAGGTACTGCCGGGTGGGGCTGAGCACGTAGGCGAAGTCGTCGTCATGCCCCTCGATGAGCTGCAGCGCCGCGCGGGCGCCCCGGTCGCTGTGCTCGTTCACCACCGTGAGGCGCTTGCGCGCGATGTCGCCGGCCTTGAACACGGCGGCCGCGTCCACCCCGCGCACGAAGCTGCGCACGTAGGCGTTGGCCGGGTTGCGCAAAATCTCGTCGGGCGTGCCCACCTGCACCACCTCGCCATCCTTCATGATGGCGATGCGGTCGCCGATGCGCATGGCCTCGTCCAGGTCGTGCGAGATGAAGACGATGGTGCGCCGGCGCACCTGCTGCAGGCGCAGCAGCTCGCTTTGCATCTCGGTGCGGATGATCGGGTCCAAGGCAGAGAAGGCCTCGTCCATGAGCAGGATGGACGGGTCACTGGCCAGCGCCCGCGCCAGGCCTACGCGCTGCTGCATGCCGCCGGAGAGTTCGTCGGGGTAGCTTGCGCCCCAGCCCGCCAGGCCCACCTGGTCCAATGCCAGGGCGGCCTGTCGCTCGCGCTCGGCCCGGCCCACGCCGGCCAGCGCGAGCCCGAAGGCGGCGTTGTCCAGCACCGTCAGGTGCGGCATGAGGGCGAAGGACTGGAAGACCATGCTGATGTCCTTGCGGCGCAGGGCGCGCAGCGCGCGGCCGCCCAGGGCGTTGATGTCCTCGCCGTCCACCAGGATGCGGCCGGCCGTGGGCTCGATCAGGCGGTTGAGCATGCGCACCAGGGTGGACTTGCCCGAGCCCGACAGGCCCATGACGACGAAGATCTCGCCGGCCGCGATGGTGAAGCTGGCGTCGAAGACGCCGATGGACTGGCCGGTCTGCGCCAGGATGTCTTTCTTGTCCAGGCCCTGGCGGGCCAGGTCCAGCGCGGTCTGCGGCGCGTCGCCGAAAACCTTGAACACATGCTCGATGGTGATTTGCTTGGCCATGTGGTGGGTCCTTCCTCGGTGGGTGACGGGTGGAACAGCACGCCCAGCCACCCGCAGGTGGCCCAGGCTCGGTCGATGGCCGGAAAAGCGAAACCCTGATGCGGCAGCCGACCCGGCGCACAGGCGCAGGGCACAAAGGCAGGGATGGGCACGGCAGGTGCCCGGATCGGCCCGGATGGCACGCGAGGTGGTGCGCAAGGGCCTGGGTGTCGGCGCGGCACCGCAGGGGGTGTTTGAGCGCCGAAAGATGCATCAGGGCCGGAGATCCGCCATGGCGTCGGGGGCTGTCCGTCAACAGGTTTCAGCCGTCCCGACAGGGAGACTCACCCCGTGGAAGGGCGAATTACCTGCGTTGCAGGTTGTAAAACACCCATGAATTATAGGCATTCAGTGTGTTTATGTCGAAAATGCGGGTTTTTCGGGCGGTGTTATACGCGGGCGCAGTGCGTGCAGCGCGTAGGGCGCCCACGAAAAAGCCCCGCAGGGCCTGCGCTGGCAGGCCCGTGCGGGGCTTTTTTTTGAGGGGGCGGTCAGTGCTTGGCGGGCGGTGCGCTGTGCGCCATCAGGCGGTCCGTCGCGGCGATGGCCAGTGCGCTCAGCAGGAATACCACGTGGATGATGGTCTGCCACATCAGCACCTTGATGTCATAGTTGGCGGCGTTGATGAAGGTCTTGAGCAGGTGGATGGAGCTGATGCCGATGATGGCGGTGGCCAGCTTGACCTTGAGCACCGAGGCGTTCACGTGGCTCAGCCACTCGGGCTGGTCGGGGTGGTCTTCGAGGTGCAGGCGCGAGACGAAGGTCTCGTAGCCGCCCACGATCACCATGATCAAGAGGTTGGAGATCATCACCACGTCGATCAGCGCCAGCACCACCAGCATGATGATGGTCTCGTTGAGCGCCGTGACCTCGAAATCGCTCTTGTAGCCGATGCTGGATACCAGCGATTTGAGCGCCGCCGTGTTGCCGAACGCCGCCTCGACCAGGTGCACCAACTCCACCCAGAAGTGGAACACGTACACCGCCTGCGCCAGGATCAGGCCCAGGTACAGGGGCAACTGCAGCCAGCGGCTGGCAAAGATCAGCGAGGACAGGGGGCGCATGGGCGTGGGTGTCAGTGGGGGCTTGGGAGCGGACATAAAGTGGGCGGGGTAGGGGAGACGCGCGATTTTAGGGTGTCTCCCGCAATGGCCTGTGACAGGAGCTGTAAGCTTCGTGCCAGTCAGTGGCTTGTAAGTGCCGCGCAGGACAGTACCGGCCAAATCAATTCCATCAGACCCAGGAGACAACAAGATGAGTGCAGCATCCACCTCTACATCGGCAATCGAGTCCGTGCTGGTTGAAAACCGTGTGTTCCCCCCATCGGATGCCATCGCGCGCGCCGCCCGCGTGTCCGGCATGGCTGGGTACGACGCCCTGTGTGCCGAGGCCGACAAGGACTTCGAAGGCTTCTGGGCCCGCCTGGCGCGCGAGAACGTGCAGTGGACCCGGCCCTTCACGCGCACGCTCGACGAATCCAATGCCCCCTTCTTCAAGTGGTTCGACGATGGCGAGCTCAATGCCAGCGCCAACTGCCTGGACCGCCATATCGGCACGCCCACCGAGAACAAGGACGCGATCATCTTCGAGGCCGACGACGGCACGGTGACCCGCGTGACCTACAAGGAGCTCCTGACCCGTGTCAGCCAGTTCGCGAATGCGCTCAAGGCCCACGGCGTGCAAAAGGGCGACCGCGTGCTGATCTACATGCCCATGACGGTGGAGGGCGTGATCGCCATGCAGGCCTGCGCCCGCATCGGCGCCACGCACAGCGTGGTGTTCGGCGGCTTCAGCGCCAAGGCCGTGCAGGAGCGCATCATCGACGCTGGTGCCGTGGCCGTGATCACCGCCAACTACCAGATGCGCGGCGGCAAGGAGCTGCCGCTCAAGGCCATCATCGACGAGGCCCTGGCCGCCGGCGGCTGCGACACCATCCGCAACGTCTTCGTCTACCAGCGCACGCCCACGGCCTGCAACATGGTGGCCGGGCGCGACAAGACCTTCACCGAGGCCCTGGAAGGCCAGAGCACCGACTGCCCGCCCGTGGCCGTGGGGGCAGAGCACCCGCTGTTCATCCTGTACACCAGCGGCTCCACCGGCAAGCCCAAGGGCGTGCAACACAGCACCGGCGGCTACCTGCTGTGGGCCAAGCTCACCATGGACTGGACCTTCGACCTGCGCCCGGACGACATCTTCTGGTGCACGGCCGACATCGGCTGGATCACCGGCCACACCTACGTGGCCTACGGTCCGCTGGCAGCCGGCGCCACGCAGATCATCTTCGAGGGCATCCCGACCTTCCCGAACGCCGGGCGCTTCTGGCAGATGATCGAAAAGCACCAATGCACGATCTTCTACACGGCCCCCACTGCCATCCGCTCGCTCATCAAGGCTGCCGAGGGCGATGCCGCCGTGCACCCCGCGCGCTCGGACCTGTCGAGCCTGCGCATCCTGGGCAGCGTGGGCGAGCCGATCAACCCCGAAGCCTGGATGTGGTACCACAAGAACGTGGGCGGCGAGCGCTGCCCCATCGTGGACACCTTCTGGCAGACCGAGACCGGCGGCCATGTCATCACCCCGCTGCCCGGCGCCACCCCGCTGGTGCCCGGCAGCTGCACGCTGCCACTGCCCGGCATCGCCGCCGCCATCGTCGATGAGGTGGGCAACGACATCGCCAACGGCACGGGCGGCATCCTGGTCATCAAGCGCCCCTGGCCGAGCATGATCCGCACCATCTGGAACGACCCCGAGCGCTTCAAGAAGGCCTACTTCCCCGAAGAGCTCAAGGGCTACTACCTGGCCGGTGACGGCGCCGTGCGCAGCGCCGACCGCGGCTACTTCCGCATCACCGGCCGCATCGACGACGTGCTCAACGTCTCGGGCCACCGCATGGGCACCATGGAGATCGAGTCGGCCCTGGTCTCCAAGACCGACCTGGTGGCCGAAGCCGCCGTGGTGGGCCGCCCCGACGACGTGACCGGCGAGGCCATCTGCGCCTTCGTCGTGCTCAAGCGCTCGCGCCCCACCGGCGAAGAGGCCAAGCAGATCGCCAACGAGCTGCGCGCCTGGGTCGCCAAGGAAATCGGCCCCATCGCCAAGCCCAAGGACATCCGCTTCGGCGACAACCTGCCCAAGACCCGCAGCGGCAAGATCATGCGCCGGCTGCTGCGCAGCATCGCCAAGGGGGAGGCGATCACGCAGGACACGAGCACGTTGGAGAATCCGGCAATCCTGGAGCAATTGGCCCAGACCAATTGATCCAGGAAGGCGCCGCGTAAGCGGCGCCTGCGCGCAGCGCTTGCCGGATTCGGGGACACTCATTTCGCCGAAGGCGATGTGATGTGGCCACAGAACCCCGTTGTTCATCCACCGCGCGTGATCGAAGCACCCTTTTGACGTTGCGAAGCCTTTCGGGTCCCACGGGCCCGACAGCCCCTTCCGGAGCGCTTTTCCTCCCTCCCTCTCTTTTTCGTTTCGGGACGCTTCGCGACTTTTTTATCCCGGTCACCGGCCGCTGCGCAGCGGCCTGGCAGCCGCCCCTGTAGGACAGCTTCGGCAAACTGCTGCAAGGTCTGTGTTTGCAGCCCCGCATGGGTTACAACCCGTTCAACGCGCCGCCGGCCATGAGGGCCGGTGGGCGATGCGTGCAACGAACGAACGGAGCTTTACCATGCAATTGCGATCCATCGTGCTGCTACTGACCATGCTGGCGATTGCCGTGCTGGCGGCGTTCAACTGGGCGGCACTGTCTGCCCCCGTGCTGGTGTCCCTGGGCCTGACCACGCTGGAGGCGCCCCTGGGCCTGCTCATGCTGGGGCTCACGGCCTTGCTGGCCGTCGTGGGTGTGGCCTACGTGCTGTCGCTGCAAGGCTCGGTGCTGCTGGAGACACGCCGCCACACCAAGGAGCTGCAGGCCCAGCGCGAACTCGCCGACAAGGCCGAGGCCTCGCGATTCACCGAGCTGCGCAGCTTTCTGGAAACCCAGCAGCAGCAAACGCATACCGCCCTGCTGGCCCGGCTGGACCATCTCGAAACCCGCCTGGCCGCCCGCGCCCAGGAATCCGACAACACCACCGCCGCCTACGTGGGGCAACTGGAGCAGCAACTGCGCGTGCGCGGCGCCGACATGAACCTCGTGTAACACGGCCCGTACCAAGGTGCCAGAAGCACAACAGCCGCCCCACTGGCACAGTGAGGCGACTGTTGCGTAGGGGGCGCAGAGCGGTGGACTTACTTGACCGTCAGCACCCAGGCCGCCAGTTTCTTCGCATCGGCCTCGTTCACCTGGGCATTGGCGGGCATGGGCACGGGGCCCCACACGCCACCACCGCCCTTCATGATCTTGCCCGCGAGCTTGTCCACGGCGTCCTTCTGGCCCGCATACTTGGCGGCCACTTCCTTGTAAGAGGGGCCCACCACCTTCTTGTCCATGGCATGGCAGGCCATGCAGCTCTTGGCCGTGGCCAGCGCCAGGTCGGCCATGGCGGGGCCCGCCACCGACAGCGAAAGGGCCAATGTGATCAGAGTGCGCTTCATGGTGGGGATTTTCCTGTGGGTTGGGTTACAGTTCTTTTAACGGAATTGTAGTGACTTGGGTTGACCCCGGCCCCGCAGGCCGCCAAGTCCCTGCGCCCCCGTATTGTTCGGAGAATGCTATGTACATCCTTGTCATCGCCGTCATCCTGTCGGCACTCAAATACCTGGAAATCGGCCCCGTCGCAAACATGGATTGGTGGTGGATCCTGGGCTTCTACGGCGCTACCATCGTCTGGTGGGCCTGGGCCGACGGCACGGGCTATACCAAGCGCAAGGCCATGGAGCGCATGGAGGAAAAAAAGCAGGCACGCATCAACAAGCACAAGGAAGCGCTGGGCATGGCGCCGCGCAAGCCGCGCTGAGGAGTCTTTTCCGCCCGGTGAGGCTGCCTGCGGGCCAGGCGCTGGT
The DNA here is from genome assembly GCF_000276605.1 of Acidovorax sp. CF316. Classification (GTDB taxonomy): domain Bacteria; phylum Pseudomonadota; class Gammaproteobacteria; order Burkholderiales; family Burkholderiaceae_C; genus Acidovorax. Next base: position 22,518 of record NZ_AKJX01000118.1, read on the forward strand.
CGACTGACGGCTGGTGCCCCTCGCACCATGACAAAAGCCCGTGCCACTGGGGTACGGGCTTTTTCACGCCTGCCGCCTGGCAGGAATCAGCCCAACGCCCGCCCCATCTCCTCCACCAGCGCACCGGCCGCCGCGCTCCAGGGTAGGTCCCGCGAGCGCAGCGCATAGGCCACCGTGCCCACTTCCGGTGCCAGGGGCCGCACCTGCAGGCCGGGGTGGCGCCGGGCGTACCAGGCCGACCAGTTGTCCACCAGGGCCCAGCCCAGGCCCTGGGCGGCCATTTCGATGGCGGCGTGGTAGCTGGCGGTGGTGATGCGCGCGGCAGGCGCCACGCCATGGGCGTCGTAGGCCATGTGCAGCTGGCGACCAATGGGGTCGGCCGGGTCCAGGTCGATCAGCGGGTGATCGGCCAGGGCCTGCAGGGGGACGGGGCCATCGCCGGGCGGCAGGTCCAGGCCCACGCAGGCCACGCGGCCGCGGCCGATGGGCAGGTCCACCGCGGCGGGGTGGTTGGAGGGCTCCAGGGCAAAGCCCAGGTCCGCCTCGCGGCGCACGATGGCGTCGGCGATCTGGCGCGAGTGCAGGGTGCGAAAGGTCAGGCGCACATCCGGGTAGGCGCGGTTCCAGCGGCCCAGGGCCTGGGGCAGCACCTCCATCGACAGCCCGGGCACGCACAGCAGGCGCAGCACCGTGTCGGAGCCGGCACCGAGGTTGGCCGCGCTGCGGCGCACGGCATCGAGCTGGCCGAAGAGCTGCTCCACCTCGGGGAACAGGCGCCGGGCTTCCACCGTGGGCGTGAGCCGGCCGCGCACGCGCTGGAACAGCGTGACACCGATGCTCTGCTCGGCCTGCTGCAGCAGCCGCGAGGCTGCAGGCTGGGTGATGTGCAAGGTGTCGGCCGCGCCCTTGACGGTGCCGGCGCGCATCACGGCATAGAAGATCTCGATGTGGCGGATGCGGAACATGGGCACAGAGCGTAACAGGCGCGCGGGGTGCCGGCGCCCCGGGGGAGGGGGCCGCCCGCCTCAGGCGCCGCCGTGCTGCGCTTGCCAGGCCTTCCAGACCAGGGCTGCGGCCGCCAGGTCAGTGAGGCCCACGCCCACCGACTTGAAGACCACGACCTCGCTGTCAGACTGCCGCCAGCGGGCGTCTGCCGCGCCCAGTTCCACCAGGTCGACGATGCGCTCGGGTGGCAGCACGCCGTGGGCCTGGCCGGTCACCACCTCGCCGGCCTCGACCAGGCTCTGGGGCTTCCATTCCACGATGAGGCGGGCCGCGCGCGCCAGGGTGGCATCGTCGAGCTCGCTGCCCGTGGGCAGGCTGGTGCCCACGGCGATCACGGTAGCGCCGGGCTTCAGGCGGCTGCCATCGAACACCGGGGTCTTGGAGCGGGTGGCGGTGACGACGACGTCCGCCCCGTCCACGGCAGCGTCGGCCGCCATGGCGCGCACCGGCCGCTGCCAGCGCTGCGCTGCCTGGGCGCAGAAATCCGTGGTATCGCCCACGCCGACCACGCGCACCTCGTCAAAGGGCTGCTCGGTCATCAGGGCGTCCAGGTGGGCGCTGCCCTGCACACCGGTGCCGAACAGGGCCAGCACGCGGCGCCCGGTGGCCAGCCGCGACACGGCATGCACCGACAGCGCCGGCGTGCGAAAGCGCGTGATCTCGTTGCCCTGCACGGTGGCCAGGGGGCGGCCCGTTGCCGTATCGAACAGGTTGCAGACGAAATCGAAGCGGCCCGCCACGGTGCCATAGGTCTTGACGGCGGCCAGGCCTTCGTCGAGCCAGACGGCGCCCATGGCACTGAGCCGGAAGGCGCCGCATTCGATGCGGGTGCGTGCCTGGATCTGCGCCGTGCCCGTTGCCAGGCTGGCGAAGGCGCGCGCGATGGACTCGCGCACCGTGGGTACGCTCAGGTGCTTGGCCACGAAGGCGTCGTCGATGAAAGGGAGGTACGTGTTGTCGTTGCTCATGCGTTGCCCGCTGCCAGTGCGGCTGAAGAAGAGAAATGGGAGGCCGGGGCCTTACCCTCGAAGTGCGCCGCCAGCCGCTCGGCAGAACCGAAGGCCAGCGTGAAGCCCAGGGCGCCCTGGCCGGAGTTGACGAACAGGTTGCGCAAGCCACCGGCGCGGCCAATGCACGGCAGCCCGGTGGGGGTGGCCGGGCGCAGGCCGGCCCAGGGGCGCACGTCGCCCGGCGTGCCGCGCAGGCCGAACAACTGGCGCACGCTGTCCACCAGCAAGGCGATGCGGCCGTGGTCGATGCGTGTGTCCTGGCCCACCAACTCGGCAAATCCGGCCACGCGCAGCCGGCGCGTTGGGCCCGTGCCCAGCGGTGCGAACACGGTCTTGGTGGCGGTGTCGGTGAGGCTGGTGGCGGGCATGCGCACGATGTGCCCGGCCGCCACGTCGATGCTGTAGCCCTTGAGCGGCTGGATGGACACGCTGCCGCCCACGCCCAGAGGGCGCAGCAGCCCGGGAGTCTGCGCCCCGGCCGCCACCACGCAGGCATCGAAGGCAATGCGCTGCTGCGTGCCGTCGTGCTCGGCAAGCAGGCCCCGGGGCTCGCTGCCCTGGCAGTCCCAGGCGAGAAAGCGATGGTTCCACAGCGCGGTGAAGCGCGGGCCGCTGGCCAGTTCGTCGGCCAGCGCGGTGCACACCCTGGCGCAGTCGGCCACTTCCTCGCTCGGGGTCCAGATGCCGCCCGCCAGCGTTGCGGCGGGGTCCAGCGCGGGCTCGCGCGCGCAGCATTCCGCGCCCGTCAGCACCTGCTGCAGGGGGCCGTGCATGGCCTGCTGCAGCTGCACTTGGCGGCTGGCAGACTCCAGGCCTGCGGCACTGCGGTACAGCACCAGCTTGCCCTGCGTGGCATGCTCGATGCGCGCCGCCGGGACGTTCGCGCGCCAATGCTGGAAGGCGCTGTGGCTGTCACCGGCCAGGTGCAGCAACTGGCGCGTGGTGGCATCGGCGCGGGCCTGTGTGCAGGCGGCCATGAACTGCAGGCACCAGCGCCATGCAGCCGGGTCCAGCCCCGGGCGCAGGCGCAGCGGCGATGACGGCGAGAGCAGCAGCGACGGCAGCTGCGCAAAGATGGACGGCGCCGCCAGCGGCGCCACATAGGCATAGCTCAGCTGCGCGCCGTTCTGCGCGCTGGCACCACCGGCCGGGCCGGGGCCCTGGTCCAGCAGCACCACCTCGTGGCCCCTGGCGACGAGGGCCCGCGCCGTCGTCAACCCGACGATGCCGCCACCGATCACTGCAATACGCAACAACGCCTGCTCCTTGGTACAAAAAGAGCCCGCATCATCGGCGTGGCCTGCGGCGGCGTCGATTGCCGGAATGCCGATGGCCCATGCCCTGGCGGCATACCTTTCCTGCGGCGGTGCGCCTGCACCAGGACGGTGCCTGCAGGCGTATGCCGCCAAGGCATACACCATGGCGAAATTGCTACTCGCGGCGCGGCGGCCGGGCCCGTACATTGCGAGTGTTCGCAGACCCCCTTACAACACTTCCGGAGAGCACCCATGAACCGCTGGACCCGCACCGCCCTTGGCGCCGCCCTGTCGCTTGCCGCCCTGTCTTCTTCCTTCGCCCAGCCGCAGCCCACGCTGGCCAAGATGGCGCAGACCGGCGTGATCCACCTGAGCTACCGCGATTCGTCGGTGCCGTTCAGTTACCTGAACGACGCCAAGCCCATCGGCTTCAGCATCGAGATCTGCGACCGCATCGTGGAGATGCTCAAGGCCAAGGTGAAGCGGCCCGACCTGAAGATAGAGCGCCAGCCCGTGACCTCGCAAAACCGCATCCCGCTGGTGATGAACGGCACGGTGGACCTGGAATGCGGCTCCACCACCAACAACGTGGCGCGGCGCGAGCAGGTGGAGTTTGCGGTGAACTACTTCTACACCGGCACCCGGATGATGGTGAAGAAGACCTCGGGCATCACCACGCTGGCCGACCTCAAGGGCAAGAAGCTGGCCACCACCAGCGGCACCACCAACGTGCAGGTGCTGCGCAAGTACCTCAAGGACAACAACCAGGAAACCGAGATGCTGCTGGCCAAGGACCATGCCGATGGCGCGCTGCTGGCCGAAGGCGGCCGGGCCGATGCCTATGCCATGGACGACATCCTGCTGTACGGCCTGGTGGCCAATGCCAAGAACCCGGCGGAATGGACCATCGTGGGCGAGGCCCTGCAGGTCGAACCCTACGCCATCATGCTGCGCAAGAACGACCCTGAGTTCAAGAAGGAAGTCGATGCCGCGCTGGTCTCGCTCATGAAGAGCGGCGAGTTCGAGAAACTCTACGACAAGTGGTTCCTGCAGCCCATCCCGCCACGCAATGTGCCGCTGAATGTGCCCATGAGCGCCGAGCTCAAGAAGAACCTCAAGGAGTTCAGCGACCGACCTGCGGCACCTGCCGCCCCCTGATCGGTCCACCGCCGGATATCCCGCGCGGCCAGTGGCTGTGCGGCGCCTCCCTTCCCGAAACCTCCTTGAATCTGCCTGATCCGATGAACTCTTCCAAGCCCATGACCTTTTCCAAGCACCCGCGCCGGCTGGCCGTGATGACGCTGTGCTCCGTTCTCGGCACGGGCGTGATCGGCGGTTGCAGCAGCGGCAGCGGGCCGACCGCCACGGCGCCCGTGGTCGACTACCTGATCCGCGGCGCAGCCGTGTACACCGGTGATGGCGTCGAAGCCGTCCTGGGCGATGTGGGCGTGGCGGGCGAGCGCATCGCCTTTGTCGGCAAGGCCCCAGCCGGCACGGTGGCGCGCCGGACCATCGAGGCGCAGGGCATGGTGGTCGCTCCGGGCTTCATCGACGCCCACACCCATGCCGATGAGGACCTGCTGTCCGACTCGGCCGACAAGCGGCTGAACCGGCCCTTCCTCACGCAGGGCGTGACCACCGCGGTGATCGGCAACGACGGCTTTGGCAGCTACGACATCGCCGGACAGGCCCAGCGCCTGCGCACCAACCCGCCGGGCACCAACGTCGCCATGTTCGTGGGCTTCGGCCCTGTGCGCCAGAGCCAGCTGGCCAATGCCAACGCGGCGCCCACGCCCGCGCAGCTGGCGACCATGAAGCAACTGGTGGAGGGTGCCATGTGCCAGGGGGCCCTCGGCCTGTCCACCGGGCTGTACTACACGCCGCAGAACTTCTCGACCACCGAGGAAGTGATCGAGCTGGCCAAAGTGGCAGCCGCGCACGGCGGCCTGTACGACAGCCATATCCGCAACGAGCAGACCAAGCAAGGCCTGCCCGACGCGATTGCCGAGGCCCTGCGCATCGGTCGCGAGGCGAAGATCGCCGTGCACATCGCCCACATCAAGGCCCTGGGCGTAGAAACGCAAGGCATGGCGGGTGCGCTGATCCGCATGGTCGAGGCAGCGCAGCAAAGCGGCCAGAAAGTCACGGCCGACCAGTACCCCTGGCTCGCGTCGAGCACCAATCTTTCGGCGGCGTTGATGCCGCCCTGGGCCAATGCGGGCGGGCGCGAGGCGCTGCTCAAGCGCTTTGACGATGCCGCGGTGCAGGAGCGCCTGCGCAAGGACATCACCGAGAACCTGCGCCTGCGCAACGGGCCCGAGGCGATCCTGATCTCCTCGGGCAACCCGAAGTACGTGGGCAAGACGCTGCAGCAGATCGCCAGTGCCACCGGCACCGATGCAGTGGCAGTCGTGGTGCAGGTGCTGCGCGAGAGCGAGGTCAAGATCGCCAACTTCAACCAGAGTGACGCCGACGTCCGCGCCTTCATGGCTCGCCCCTGGGTGGTGACCTCGTCGGACTCGTCAGCCGGGCACCCACGCGCTGTAGGCTCCTTCGCGCAGAAGTACGCTGAGTACGTGGTGCGGCAAAAGCACCTCTCCATCGGCCAGTTCGTGCGCAGCAGCACGGCGCTCACGGCCGATGCGCTGGGCATCGCCGAGCGCGGCCGCCTCAAGGCCGGGCACTTTGCGGACATCGTGGTGTTCGACCCCGCACGCTTCAAGGCCCGGTCAACCTACACCGCGCCGACTCTGCTGTCCGAAGGTGTTGTGCTGACCATGGTCAATGGCAAGCCGGTGGTGGAGCGTGACCAGCCCACGGGCGTAGCCGCCGGGCAGGTGCTGCTGCGCAAGGCACGCGAAGGTCTTTGCAGCGCGCAGTCGATGAAGACGGCCAAGGTGGTGCCTCCGAGCGGCCTGGCTGCGACCCACGACCATGCCCACTGAGCCGGCAGTAGCAGCGCCAACAAAAAAGCCCGCGGCCTGAAGAGGCCACGGGCTTTTTGTTGGGAGGTCCTGCTGTTCAGCCTGGGGATCAGTACGCGTCCAGCACCGCGCCCTTGCTCGCGCTCGATGCATTGAAGGCGAACTTGGCCTGCACGCCACGCGTATAGCGGGGTGCGGGCGCCGTCCAGCCGGCACGGCGCTTGGCGATTTCTTCTTCGGGCACGTTCAGTTCCAGCAGCAGCTGGCGCGCGTCGATGGTGATGCTGTCGCCTTCGTTGACGAAGGCAATGGTGCCGCCGGCAGCGGCTTCGGGCGCCACGTGGCCGACCACCATGCCCCAGGTGCCGCCGGAGAAGCGGCCGTCGGTGATCAGGCCCACGCTCTCGCCCAGGCCGGCGCCGATGAGGGCGCCGGTGGGGGCCAGCATCTCGGGCATGCCGGGGCCGCCCTTGGGGCCCAGGTAGCGCAGCACCATCACGTCACCGGCCTTGATCTTGCCGGCCAGGATGGCTTCCAGGGCCGATTGCTCGTCGTCGAACACGCGGGCCGGGCCGGTGATGACGGGGTTCTTCAGGCCGGTGATCTTGGCGACGGCGCCTTCGGGGCTGAGGTTGCCCTTCAGGATGGCCAGGTGGCCCTGCGCGTACATGGGGTTGTCGATGTTGCGGATCACGTCCTGGTCGGCACGCGGCACATCGGGCACGTCCTTGAGCACTTCGGCAATGGTCTTGCCGCTGATGGTGATGCAGTCGCCGTGCAGCAGGCCGGCCTTGAGCAGCACCTTCATGACCTGCGGGATGCCGCCTGCGCGGTGCAGGTCCACGGCCAGGTACTTGCCGCTGGGCTTGAGGTCGCACAGCACGGGGGTCTGCTTGCGGATGCGTTCGAAGTCGTCGATGTCCCATTCCACGCCCGCGGTGTGGGCGATGGCCAGGAAGTGCAGCACGGCGTTGGTGGAGCCGCCCGTGGCCATGATCACGGCCACGGCGTTCTCGATGGCCTTCTTGGTCACGATGTCGCGGGGCTTCAAGTCCATCTTGATGGCCTCGATCAGCACCTTGGCCGATTCCTTGGCCGAGTTCATCTTCTCGTCGTGCGGGTTGGCCATGGTCGACGAGTAGGGCAGGCTGATGCCCAGGGCCTCGAAGGCGCTGGACATGGTGTTGGCGGTGTACATGCCGCCGCACGAGCCGGTGCCGGGGATGGCGCGCTTTTCGATCTCCTTGAGGTCGAAGTCGCTGAGCTTGCCAGCGGCGTTCTCGCCCACGGCCTCGAACACGCTCACGATGTTCAGGTCCTTGTCCTGGTAGCGGCCGGGCAGGATGGTGCCGCCGTACACGTAGATGGCGGGCACGTTGGCGCGCAGCATGCCCATCAGGCCGCCGGGCATGTTCTTGTCGCAGCCGCCGACCACCAGCACGCCGTCCATCCACTGGCCGCCGACGCAGGTCTCGATGCAGTCGCTGATGACTTCGCGGCTCACCAGGCTGTACTTCATGCCTTCGGTGCCCATGGCCATGCCGTCCGAGATGGTGGGCGTGCCGAACACCTGGGCGTTGCCGCCGGCTTCCTCGATGCCGGCGATGGCCGCGTCGGCCAGCTTCTGCAGGCCGCTGTTGCACGGGGTGATGGTGCTGTGGCCGTTGGCCACGCCGACCATGGGCTTGACGAAGTCGCCCTCTTCGTAGCCCATGGCGTAGTACATGGAGCGGTTGGGCGCACGCGACTTGCCTTGCGTGATGTTGGCGCTGCGGTGGTTGATGGGCTGGATCGGGATGGTCTTGCTGTCTGCCATGGCTGATTTCCTGGTGGGGGACTCGTTGTAATGGATGGGGCACTCCTGCGGCCAGGGTGTCCAACGCTCTCGGGGTGCAAGTATGCGGCGTTTGCCGCTGCGTTTCCAATCCCTTTCACCTGCTCGATTAATATGTAAAACGTATCACAGGCACATCACCGCCATGAAAGAAACCCTCATCGACGTCCGCGCCTGGCGCCAGTTCGTGGCCGTGGCCGAGGAACTGCACTTCGGCCGCGCCGCCATCCGCCTGCACATGACGCAGCCGCCGCTGACCCAGGCGATTGCGCAGATGGAGCGCTCGCTCGGCGTGGTGCTGTTCGACCGCACGCGCCGGCGCGTGGCGCTGACCCCGGCGGGCGAAGCCCTGCTGCCCGACGTGCGCGACTTTTTGGAGCGCGCGCAGGCGCTGCCCGTGCGGGCCCGCGCGGCGGCGGCGGGCGAGGTGGGGCGGGTGCGCCTCGCCTTTGTCTCCACCATCGGTTTCGAGCGGCTGCCCGAGTGGGTGCGCGACTTTCGCGTGCTGTGCCCGCAGGTGGCGCTGGAGCTGGTGGAGGCCACGGGCGACGTGCAGCGCGCGCTCTTTGCGCGCGGCGAGCTCGATGCCGGACTGGTGCTGCATTCGCCCGGCGCGGCGCCGCCCGAGCTGGCGCGCCTGGCCGTGGGCGAGGAGCCGCTGGTGCTGGCGCTGGCCGAGCGCCACCCGCTGGCCCAGGCGCCGCGGCTGGACCTGGCGCAGGTGCTGGCCGAGCCGCTGGTGATCTTTCCGCGGCGCATCGTGCCTTCGCTGCACGACGCGATCTTTGCGCTGTACCACGCGGCCGGCCGGGTGCCCGTGGTGGCGCAGGAGGCCATCCAGATGCAGACCATCGTCAACCTGGTGTGGGGCGGCCTGGGCGTGGCCTGGGTGCCCGAGAGCGTGACCCAGTTCCGCCGCGAGGGGGTGGTGTACCGCGCGGCCGATGCATTCGGGTCGGCAGCGGCCAAGGTGAAGAACAAGGCCGCAAAACCCGCTGGCGCGCCGCTGCTGCCCGTGTGCGAGACCAGCCTGGTCTGGCCCGCCGGGCTGAACAACCCGGCGCTGGCGCGGTTTGTCGACTTCGTGCGCGAGCGCTCGAAGACCGCTTAGCCTGCTGCGACGGGCGCTGCGCGCCCGCGCACGAAGAGCAGGCCCGCGGCAATGGCCAGCAGCGGCAGCGCCACGGCGTTGATGGCGGTCCAGCCCACCCCGGTGAGCAGGGCGCCTGACGCAAAGGACATCATCGCCGCCACGATGCCGTTGGCCAGCTGCATCAGCGCCTGGGCCTGGCCGCGCTCCTCGGGTGCATGCGATTCGGACAGCAGCGTGGTGCCGGCGATCACCATCAGGTTCCAGCCCGTGCCCAGCAGGAAGGAGCTGGCCAGGAACTCGGTGAACGACAGGCCCGACAGCGCCACCACCGCGCTGGCCGCCAGGCACGTGGCGCCCACCGTGGCCACGGGGCGGCTGCCGAAGCGGTCCACCAGCGCGCCCGAGAACAGCGCGGGTGCGAACATGCCGATCACATGCCACTGGATCACCTGCGCCGCCGAAGCGGCCGAGAAGCCGCAGACCTCCATGGCCAGTGGCGTGGCGTTCATCACCAGGATCATCAGGCCATGGCCGATGGCCGTCATCACCACCGCCGCGCGCAGGCCGGGGCGGGCCAGCAGGGCGCGCATGGCGGCCATGCCGCCCGCCGCTGGCTTGGGCGCCACGCCCTCGCGCAGCCGTGCCATCACCCCCCAGCCCAGTACGGCCAGCGCCGCGATGGCCAGGTAGGCGCCCGCGAGCGGCGTGGCCAGCAGGTTGCGCGACCACAGCGCCAGCGGCGGCGCGAACACCGCTGCGCACAGGCCGCCGGCCACCACGCAGGCAGCGGCCCGGCCTTTTTGGGCGGGGTCCACGGCCTCCAATGCGGCATAGGTGTAGTAGCCCGACGATGCCTGGTAGGCGCCGATGGCCAGCGTGCCCGCGCAGAAGATGGCGAAACTGCCCCACTGCACGCCGGCCATGCTGACGAGGCCGCCCACCACGCCGCACAGCGCACCGGCCTGCAACCCTGCGCGCCGGCCGCGGCGCTGCATGAACAGCGACAGCGGCTGCACCGACAGCAGGTTGCCCAGCACCAGCAAAGCGAGTGGCAGCGTGGCCAGCACCGGCCAGGGCGCCAGCCGCGCGCCGACGATGGAGGTCAGCGTGATGCCGATGATGGAGCAGCCCCAGTACAGGGCCTGGCCGGCAAACAGCAGGCGAACGGACGCATTGCGCAGGAGCAGCATGGGCAGGGCTTTCGGTGTGCGCCTGGCTGGCGCAGGGAGATGGGGGAATCAGTCGGCCAGGGCGCCCGCGCCAAAGCGCTGCGCATAGGCCTGCGGACTCACGGCACGGTGCTTGTGGAAACTGCGGCGCAGGTTCTCGGGGTGCTCGAAGCCGCACAGCCGCGCCACGGTGGCCACCGACGCCTGGGCCTGGGCGAGCAGGGATGAGGCCGCCTCCACGCGCACCCGCTCCACATAGCGCCCGGGCGTGGTGCCCAGCTCGCGCTGGAACACGCGGGTGAGCGTGCGTGGCGGCATGCAGGCGCGCTCGGCCAGGGCGTCGAGCGACAGGTCGCTGCCCAGCTGCGAGGGAATCCATTCGAGCAGCGCCGCCAGCCGCGGGGCGTGCCGGGTCTCGGGTGCCAGCAGCGCACTGAACTGGGCATGCCCGCCGGGGCGGCGCATGAACATCACCAGCCGCCGTGCCACGGCCAGCGCCATGGGCCGGCCCAGGTCGGCCTCCACCAGCGCCAGGGCCAGGTCGATACCGGCCGTGACGCCGGCCGAGGTGAAGAGGTGGCCGTACACGGGGTGGGCCGCGTCGTAGGTGTGCAGGCAGTCTTCGTCGACCTGCACGGCGGGGTAGTCCTGGCGCATCCGCTCCATGCGGCACCAGTGCGTGGTGGCGCGCAGGCCATCGAGCAGGCCGGCCTCGGCCAGCAGCAGCGCGCCCGAGCAGACCGAGCCCAGGCGCCGCACCTGGGGTGCCGCCTGGCGCAGCCACTGTTGCATGCCGGCGTGGCCCAGCTGGTCTGCCACGCCATCGCCGCCTGCCACCAGCACGGTGTCCAGGCCTGCGGGATCGGTGTCGGCCCAGCTGCCATCGGCCAGCAGCGCAAAGCCCGCCGAGGTGACGACAGGCCCTGGCGCCTCGGCCAGCAGGCGCAGCGCATAGGCGGGCGCCAGCCCGTGGCCCGTGCGCTCGGCATTGGCCGAGCCGAAGACCTGCATGGGGCCGATGGCATCCAGGCTCATCACGCCGGGGTAGACCAGGCAGGCAACGGTGCGGGGGGGGTGGGGCATGGGGCCAGTGTCGCCACTTGTCCGGTTGGCTGCAATGACAATCAGCCCACAGATATGGCCACACGCTCCCAACTGCCGTTGGAGCCACAGTGCGGTGCCACGGGCGCCGGTGGATGCCGCCCGGCGAGGATTGTCAAAAATCCATAATTTGCTGGTCATCGCTGGTGCACAGGCGCTATCCTGCAATCAGACGGGCCGGCCAGCGGGGCCCGCAACCCAGCCCGAGCTTGTCCATTGCACGCCATGAGGAGACTGTGAATGCCTTTGCCCTTGCGGTTTCCCAGAGAGATGGAGTGCTTCCTGAAGGCAGCGCAGCTGCTCGGCGCCATCCAGGGTGACCCCGGGCGGTTGGGCCCGGTCCTCGAGCTTCAGAAACTGCTCATCCGCCGCATCGCCAGGTCGGAGCTGAGCCATGCCCGCCTGCAGGATGCCCGGCTGCGGCTCAAGCAGCGCCTGGTGCGGGAGCGCCTGATCGGCGAGAAGGCGCGCGAGACGCGGGAGTTGGTCCTGAAGATACAGGACCGCTGCGACGCGCTGGAGCAGCTGCGCTTTCTGTACCGCTGCTTTGGAGACGGCATCGCGGCGGCCTACCAGGCCCCCCATCGCCACCGGTACTTCTACTTTGCCCAGCGGGCCCATGCCAAGGAGCGCCCGGGACTGCTCTCGAGGAAAGACATGTTTCGCAGCTGGTACCGGGCCCTGAAGCTGGGCATCGGCATGGGCATCCCGGTGGTCCTGGCCGATGTGACCAACATGCTGGGGCAGGGCGATCTATGCGTCCTGGCCGGCAGCGAGCCCCAGCCCATGGAGCTGAAGTCCTTCAACCAACGCGGCTCAGCGGCCAGACTCCATCAGGAGGCGTTGCTGCGCACCATGGCGTTCCTGGCACGCCAGGCCCCTGCAGGTACCGCCAGCCCGGGCAGCGCTGCCCAGCCTGGGGAGATTACTCCCGGTGTGGCGCACAGGGCGCATCTGAACGAATGCGTGCGGCAGGCCCTGGAGTGCGGAATCGCGCAGGTGCTTCCCGAGCCGGGCCTGTGCTACGTGGTCGTGCGCAATGACCACTACCGCAACCACCCGGATTGCCTTCGAACGCTCAAGGGGTTGCGCTCGAAGTCGACGATGTCGGTCCAGGTGACGCCCGAAACGGCCTGGATACCGATGCAGCCGTTCACCCTGTCCATGACCGCCGGCAACGCCGTGCTGTTCATGCAGGGGGGCTTTCAGCTGCTGGTCTACATCGACATGAAGGTGCTGGTATCGCACTTCGCATCGCTCGGGGTCCATGCCGTGGCCCTGATGGATGGCGTGACCGCCCTGCAGCTCTCCAACGATGCCGAAGACCTGGAGCATGGGCTCTACCGGGTCAGCGAAGTCCTCTTTCAGCGCATCTCCTGCGAGTTCATGCCGCTGCGCAGCTTTGCGCAGGAGATGGCCGGGATGCTGGAGCCGGTACAAGCCCAGGGGGACCAGGATCTGCTTTTCGCGCCGTCGGGGGAGTGGGACGAGGCGCGGCATTACTACGAAGACGAAGGGCCGCACCTGCATTGAGTGGCGCCTGGTGGGCGCACCGGCTCGCCCTCACCGGGCGCCGGGCGGCCAGCCGTGTGGCCGCCAGGGCGGGAAGGCCTCGCTTGCCGCTCAGGCGGCGGCCTGGGATTGCAGGTAGTTCTGCAGGCCGATCTTGTCGATCAGGCCGATCTGCTTTTCGAGCCAGTAGGCGTGGTCTTCCTCGGTGTCGCGCAGCTGGGCCAGCAGCAGGTCGCGGCTCACATAGTCGCCCACGCTCTCGCACAAGGCCATGCCGTTTTGCAGGGCAGCGCGCACTTCGTACTCGGTGGCCAGGTCCTTGCGCAGCATCTCGGGCACGGTTTCGCCGGGCGTGAACTCCTTGGGGCGCATGTCGGGGCGACCGCCCAGGAAGAGGATGCGGCGCAGCAGCGCGTCGGCATGCTGGGTTTCTTCCTGCATCTCGTGGTCCAGGCGGGTGTAGAGCTTGATGAAGCCCTGGTCCTCATAGATGCGCGAATGCGCGAAGTACTGGTCGCGCGCAGCCAGTTCGCCGCGCAGCAGATCCTTGAAGTAGTCGATGACTTGTGGGTTGCCCTGCATGTTCTTTTCCTTGTTACAGGCAGAAGTATCGCGTGCCCAGGGGGCTTTGTGGGGGAAAACCCCGGGGTGGCGCTCTGCATGCGTACAGGGATCAGAAGCGTTCTCATCGGGGGGGCCGTGCCGGTCGCCGCAGGGCCCTGCGCCAGCTTCCCCCACACCCTGCGGGGCTGCCGGCTGCAGGTGCCACGGCGCGCGGGCACAATACCGCCCAAATGCTGACCTACCCCCAAATCGATCCCATCGCCCTGCAAGTGGGCCCGCTGGCCATCCACTGGTATGGCCTGACCTACCTGGCGGCTTTCGGCCTGTTCATGCTGCTGGGCATCGCGCGGCTGCGGCACCAGCCGTTCGCCTCCATCACCGGGCCCGGCGCCTGGACGCGCAAGGACGTGGAGGACATCCTGTTCCTGGGCGTGGCGGGCGTGGTGGTCGGCGGGCGGGTGGGCTACTGCCTGTTCTACAAGCCGGGCTACTACCTGAGCCACCCGCTGGAGATCTTCTACGTGTGGCAGGGCGGCATGGCCTTCCATGGCGGGTTGCTGGGCGTGATCGTGGCCATGCTCTGGTTCGCGCACTCGCGCAAGCGCCCCTGGCTGCAGGTGGCCGATTTCGTGGCGCCCTGCGTGCCCACAGGTTTGGCGGCAGGCCGCGTGGGCAACTTCATCAACGGCGAACTCTGGGGCCGCTTTGCCAGCCCCGACCTGCCCTGGGGCATGGTGTTCCCGCAAAGCGGCTCCATGCTGCCGCGCCACCCCTCGCAGGTCTACCAGTTCCTGCTCGAAGGGCTGCTGCTGTTCGTGCTGCTGTGGCTGTACGCGCGGCGTGAGCGTCGCCAGGGCCAGGTCGCGGCCATGTTCCTGATCGGCTACGGTGCCTTCCGCTTCATTGCCGAGTACTTCCGCGAGCCCGATGCGCACCTGGGCATCCTCTCTCTGGGCATGAGCATGGGCCAGTGGCTGTGCGTGCCCATGATCGTGGCCGGCATCGCCATGTGGCTGTGGGCCGCCAAGCGCGAGGGCGGCACGCCCGCGCTCACGGCCTCCAAGTCCTGAGCTGCCGGTGCCCCTGACCCGCCGCCAATGGCTGGTGAGCGGCGCAGCC